>CALBPW010000533.1 GCA_937899145.1 uncultured Bacteroidota bacterium | reverse complement strand
GGTTGGCAGCCACACAATGAACCACCAACTCATCTGGGAACAGTCGCCAGCTGAATTTCGCGAAGATGTGTCGGCAAGCGTGAAATTACTTGAAGACCTTACCGGACAAAAAATAACAACATTCCGCGTGCCGGGATTCTCCATCCGCGAAAGCGAAGGGTGGGCATTTGAAATATTGGCCGAACTCGGCATAACAACCGATTGTTCAGTCTTTCCCGCCCATCACGGACACGGTGGAATGCCATCGTACAGCAAGCCGACACCCAGCATCATCGAATATAACGGAATGAGAATCAAAGAGTTCCCTGTATCAACAAAAAATATATCCAGACATCATTTGATGTTTTCGGGAGGAGGATATTTCCGGCTATTCCCTTATCGGTTAATTAAAAAATGGACAGCTGAGCAAGATTACTCATTAGCATACATCCACCCTCGCGACCTTGATGCAGGTCAGCCCATGTTGCATCATCTTCCGCTGAAACGCAAGTTCAAATCGTATGTCGGGTTGAAGGGCGCCGAATCCAAACTGCGTCAGTATCTTACCGATTTTCAGTTTATTGATGTTGCCACTGCCGAGCAACAAGTTGATTGGGCAAAAACGCCAATAATAAAACTAATCTGATATATAACTATTAGATTTACAACAAAATACGATTATCTTTTGAGACTCTTTCAAAAACAATTTTTTTCCGCATAAAAAAGTTGGAAAAGAAAACCATAATTTGCGCTATCGTATTGCTAATCAGATAGTAAACGCCGCATTTATTTGTGAGCAAAGTAGTAATGCCAATATTAATAGCAAGACCAACCGCACCAATTAGAGTAAAGAAGCCAAATTGCACCAAACTTTTGCCGGCTTTTTTCTCAGTTTTGTGAAAGACCCAAATGGCACTTAGCGCATAATTTAAAAGCCCAGCCAATAACGATGCAATGGCAGTTGAAATACCTAAATAGTTGCTGCCTAATATTTTATCAGTCAGCAACCATAGTATTGCGATGTTTGTGCAATAGCGGACACCCTCCACAACGGCATTGCGTGCGATTTGGATTTTTGTGTCTTCGGTTTTGCCAAAAAGTGTGTTGCGTAGCGACATACTAAATTTTATCCATATCGGCTTTAATTCGCTCACGGTCAAGGTTTTGACCAATAAAGACGATTTTTATCATACGATCGCCATATTCATCGTCCCAATCCTTACGAAGTTCTTCGCTTTCAGCCAAATATTTACGCTGTTCTTCAATTGGAGCGGTGCAAATCCACTGACCTGCCTTTACAAGTTTCTTCTGTGTTCCCGCTTGGTCAAACATGTACGACATATCGGCATCGTCGGCAAAGTAGCAGATGCCTTTGCTGCGAATGATGTTTGCCGGCCAACGGTCGTTAACATAAGTTTCAAACTTGGTGTAATTGAATGCTTTACGACGATAGTAAACGTATGTTCCGATGCCGTATTCTTCAGTTTCGCCTTCGGGTTCCTCCTCTTCGTCTTTCTCAAGTTCGGCAATCCAACCGGCTGACACTGAAGCCTTTTCAAAATCAAACCGATGCGAGTCCATAATCTTGTTCAAATCAAGTTCAGCATAGTTTGTTTCAACAATTTCAGCGTATGGCTGAAGTTTCTTGATAACGGCAACAACTTGTTTTTTCTCATCTTCTGTAATCTCGTCTATCTTGTTAAGAACGATAACATTACAAAATTCTATTTGTTGAATCAGCAGATTTTCAATATCATCATCATCGATGTTGTCGCGAGTTAGAAGGTTGCCATTTGCAAACTCACGGGCCATGCGCAAAGCGTCAACTACAGTAGCAATGCAATCGAGGCGGCAAGGCTCAGGCGCGTTATATTGGCGCGCATAATTCGACATTGCAGTAATCGTCTGCGCAATAGGCAGAGGCTCGCAAATGCCGCTGGCTTCAATCAGTATGTAGTCGAATTTGCCGGTTTCGATGATGCCGTTTATTTGGTCGATAAGGTCGGTTTTTAGTGTGCAGCAGATGCAGCCATTGCTCAGCGCCACAAGGCTTTCGTCTTTTTTATTGACAAACCCACCAGCCTGAATTAGCGATGCGTCAACGTTAATCTCGCCAATGTCGTTGACGATAACTGCAATCTTAAAGCCCTGATTATTAGCTAAAATTTTGTTCACCAATGTGGTTTTTCCGCTGCCTAAATAACCGGTAAGCAGCGTTACAGGAATGGTTTTGTTATTCATTTTCAAATGATTTTTTCAGATGTGCAAAAGTAAAAATCTTTATCACCTATTGTATAATATAGAGGAAATAAATCGCCGCTTTCTCGTTCAATTCTCACAAATCTGTCAGCCAAAAATGACGTCTTTTTTGTCGCAAAGCGATGAAGGAGAGAGTTGAAAAGTATCTTTAAAAATACATTATCAGTTGATTTTCAGTATTATGGACATATCAACAAAATGTTGTTAATAATAATTGCGCAAATGATATTAAATTGTATTTTTGCAGACCACATTTGGGGAAATGTGGATAGTATTTATTTATTAATTAAAAAGTTAGGATTAGAGTGGACACACTTAGTTACAAGACAATCTCGGCAAACAAAGCAACCGTTGACAAAAAATGGGTTGTTATTGACGCCAAAGACCAGGTCTTAGGCCGTCTTGCCAGCAGTGCAGCCTTCTTGCTAAGAGGAAAGCACAAAACCAACTTTACTCCTCACGTTGACTGTGGCGACAATGTCATCGTTATCAATGCTGACAAAGTTCAACTTACAGGCAACAAATGGGCAGGTAAAGTGTACACGCATCACACCGGATACCCCGGCGGGCAACGCTCAATAGTAGCGGAGAAGCTAATGGTGAAAAACCCAATAGCAATTGTAGAAACGGCTATCAAAGGAATGCTTCCAAAAAACCGTTTGGGCAACGCTTTGTACCGTAATCTTTATGTTTATGCAGGCGAGAGCCACCCACATGAGGCTCAAAAACCTGAATTAATCAATTTAAATTCAATCAAGTAAAAAATGGAAGTTATTAATGCAGTTGGACGTAGAAAGTCCGCTATCGCACGCGTTTACTTGAGCCAAGGAACAGGTAATGTAACAGTGAATGGCAAAGATTTTAAAGAGTATTTTCCTGTCGAAACTTTGCAATACATTGTACTTCAACCTTTTAACGTATTGTCGCTGAACGGCAAATTCGATGTTAAAGCCAACATTGATGGCGGTGGTATCAAAGGTCAGGCAGAAGCCGTACGTTTGGGAATCACCCGCGCTCTGATGGAACTTGACGCTGAAAATCGTAAGCCACTGAAAGCCGCCGGCTTTGTTACTCGCGACCCACGTGAGGTTGAACGTAAAAAGCCAGGTCAGAAGAAGGCTCGTAAGAGATTCCAGTTCAGTAAGCGTTAATGATGCTGCACGAGAATATCGTTTAGTATCTAAATTGTTAAGACTTCTGAACGTGCAGAACTACTTAACAATTGCTTTTACAACAAGAATGTAAACGAAAAAAAATTTAAAATGTCTAAAGTTAGTTTTCAAGAATTATTGGACGCAGGTGCACACTTTGGTCACCTGAAGAGAAAATGGAATCCTGCTATGGCTCCATACATCTTTATGGAGAAAAACGGAATCCACATCATCGACTTGAACAAAACAGTGGCAAAAATCGACGAAGCCGCTGCAGCACTTAAACAAGTGGCTAAATCAGGTCGCAAAATCCTATTTGTAGGTACAAAAAAACAAGCAAAAGAAATACTTGCCGAACAAGTTAAAAAAATCAATATGCCATACGTGTCAGAACGCTGGTCGGGCGGCATGTTGACCAACTTCCCCACTGTTCGCAAGGCAGTCAAAAAAATGGGCACTTTCGACAAAATGGAGCAAGACGGAACTCTTGACCACCTATCGAAACGTGAAAGACTGCAAGTTGACCGTCAACGCAGCAAACTGAACAAAAACCTTGGCAGCATTGCCGACCTTACTCGTCTGCCCGCCGCTTTGTTCGTTATCGACGTTCAAAAAGAAAAAATAGCCGTAGCAGAGGCTCACCGCCTTCAAATACCAGTATTTGCTATGGTTGATACAAACTCAGATCCTAACTCTGTTGATTACGCCATTCCTTGCAACGATGATGCTGCAAAAGCAATATCGTTGGTTTTAGGCGCTATCTGCGATGCCATCCAAGAGGGGTTGTCGGAGCGTAAAGCTGAAAAAGATAAAGAACCAGCTGAAAGCGAAGAGGAAAAGCCAAAAAAAGGCGGTAAAAAATCAGCCGCAAAAGCTGAAGCAGAAGCAGAAAGCGAAGAGAAAGAAGAAACCGAAGAACCGGCTGAATAATCAACTTAAAAACGAAAAAAGAATATGTCAATATCTGCATCAGACGTAGCAAAACTACGCAAACTTACCGGTGCCGGCATGATGGATTGCAAAAAGGCTCTTGTTGAGTCAAATGGCGATTTCGACCGCGCAATCCAAATCATCCGCGAAAAAGGTCAAGCCGTTGCTAACAAACGTGCCGACCGTGAGGCGTCGGAAGGCGATGTTATTGCCAAAGTAACTGCCGACGGCAAATATGGCGCTCTCATCGCTCTAAACTGCGAGACTGACTTTGTGGCCAAAAACGAAGATTTTGTTAAACTGGCTCACGAAATTTGCGACTTGGCACTGTCAACTCGCCCGGCTAATCTTGACGCCTTGAAAAACACTCCGTTCAAAAACGGCAAAACTGTTGAAGGCATCATCACCGAACAAATTGGTATTATTGGCGAAAAACTTGAGCTGGCTTGCTTTGAATCGCTTGAAGGCGAAGTTGTTTTCCCTTACATTCACATGGGCAACAAACTTGCGACATTGGTCAGCTTTAATCAATCGGGCGTTGACGCTCAAGTTTACAAAGATGTTGCAATGCAAGTAGCGGCAATGAATCCGGTCGCTCTTACTAAGGAAGATGTTCCTGCATCGGTTATCGAAAATGAGATGACCGTCGCCTTGGAAAAAACCAAAGAGGAGCAAGTGGAAAAAGCTGTTGAGGCTGCGCTTAAAAAAGCCGGCATCAATCCCGCGCACGTTGATTCTGACGAGCACATTGAATCGAACACAGCAAAAGGTTGGCTTACACCAGAGCAAGCTCAACAGGCTCGCGACATTAAGGCTAAAGTAGCTGTTGAAGCTGCCGCAAACCTTAAAGAGCAAATGATTCAAAACATTGCACAAGGCCGTTTGAACAAGTTCTTCAAAGAAAGCACTTTGTTGAACCAAATCTTCGTCAAAGACAACAAGATAACTGTTGAACAAATGATGTCGGCAGCCTCAAAAGGCCTGACTGCAACCGGTTTCAAACGTTATGCTTTGAAAGACTAAGATTAAGTCGAATTTTTGAATATCAGAAAGCCATCTCAAACGAGGTGGCTTTTTTATTTTTTTTGTGCGTGGAAAAATAATCACATAAATCCTAAGTCGATTTTGGCTTCTTCGCTCATCATATCTTGATTCCACTCGGGCTCAAAAACAAGATTGATGTTGACTTGCCGAATGCCGCTAACACATTCCAGTTTCATTTTAATCTCGTTCAAAATTTCGTCGGCAATAGGGCAGCCGGGTGCGGTGAGTGTCATTTCAATATCAAGCACGCCATCTTTTTCTTTCAGGTTGTAAATCAGCCCCAAATCGTACACATTGACGGGTATTTCGGGGTCGTAAACGGTTTTCAGTTCGTTTATTATTTTCGATTCAAGAAGTGAGTCCATTTTTATTTAGAAGTCAGTTCCGATAACTATCGGGATTATGATATTTCGATTTATGAATTGTGAATCACAACGTTTATTGTGCATTGCAAAGTGCAATGGCGTACATTTTTATTTGTTTTATCATGCTCAAAAGGCCATTTGAGCGGGTTGGCGACAGGTTTTCGCGCAGTCCAATTTCGTCGATGAAATGTACGTCGGCTTCAACAATTTCAGCAGGCTTTAAACCAGATAGCACTTTGATTAGCAGCGCAATAATTCCTTTTGTAATGATAGCGTCGCTATCGGCGTTAAAAGTAATAACGCCATTGCCAAACGATGCTGTTAGCCAAACTTGACTTTGGCAACCTTTTATCAGGTTTTGTTCGGTTTTGTCGGCATCGGGCATTGGAGCAAGCTCTTTGCCCAATTCAATCAGATATTCGTATTTATCCATCCAATCGGTGAATACGCTAAATTCTTCAACTATTTGTTGTTGGCGTTGCTCTAATTCTGTCATTTTCAATTAAAGATTACTTGATGCAGATTTTGTGTTTCAGCGTGCAAATATAGTTTTTCTTTAATGTTGAAAAGATAGGGAAGGTTTAGAAAGTTCAGTTTAAAGTTTAATAGGTTGAACAACTTTAAAGGTTCAGAAAACAGCCGGTTGACAGTTCCAACTGTCAGGGTACAAAATTTTTCGGGTTTAATTGGTTGGAGAATTAACTGCGGAAAGTACGAAAAATCATCTCTAACCGGTATTGTCTGAATAATATCTGAAAGACAATTATAGTAGAGAAGCAAAATCTTGTGTCTCTGCGTTTTTTGAACTTCCTATTTTAACATTCGTACTGCTCTTATCAGGCCATCGTATAAAGCGTCAATTTCTTCCATTTTATTGTAGAAGGCAAACGATGCGCGTATAGTGCCCGGAATGCCGAAGTGTTGCATAATTGGTTCGGTGCAGTGGGTGCCTGTGCGGACGGCAATGCCCATTTTGTCGAGTATTGTGCCAATATCGAAAGGATGCGCGCCGTCAACTACAAACGATAACACCGATGCGCGGCGTTCGGCAGTTCCTATTTGGCGTAACTCGCTGATAGATTTGATTTTATCGGTCGCGTATTGCAAAAGTGTGTTTTCATACTGCGCAATATTTTGCAAACCAACATTTTGCACATATCGTATCGCCTCACCTAAAGCAATAATTCCGACATAATTAGGGGTGCCGGCCTCAAATTTGTAAGGCAGTTGATTGAATGTTGTTCCGTTAAATGACACAGTTTCAATCATTTCACCACCGCCTTGATATGGCGGCAATTCATCGAGCCACTGTTTTTTACCATATAAAACGCCAATGCCTGTTGGTCCGTAAATTTTGTGTCCGCTGAAAGAGAGAAAGTCGCAGTCAAGTTGTTGAACATCAATTGGAAAATGCTGGATGGCTTGCGATGCGTCAACCAAAACCGGCACGTTGTGTGAGTGTGCGATTTCTATTATTTGTTCAATCGGGTTGATTGTGCCTAAAGTGTTTGATACATAAGTAATTGCAAGCAGTTTTGTGTTTTCGGCAATCAGTTCTTCAAGTTCAGCCAAATTAAGTTCGCCACGGTCATCGAATGCCCATTTAACGACTTTTGTCTTGTTTTGATTTTCAAGCAATTGCCAAGGAACTATATTGCTATGATGTTCCATTTCTGAAACAATAACCCCGCTGCCTTCAGTCAGAAATTTTTGTCCAAAAGATGAAGCCACAAGGTTCATACTTTCGGTTGCGCCGCATGTGAACACAATTTCAGTTTCCGATTCGGCATTTATAAACTGCTGAATTGTTTTCCGTGCCTCTTCCATTGCCGCTGTTGCCTTGTTGCTCAAATAGTGAACACCGCGATGCACATTGGCATTGTATTGTGTGTAAACCTCGGTTATTTTGTTAATTACCGATTGTGGTTTTTGTGTTGTGGCGGCGTTGTCTAAATATATGAGTTGGTGTCCATTAATTTGTTGGTTCAGTATCGGGAAATCTTCCCGTATTTTATTGATATCAAGGTTCATAAATTACTTTTTTACAATACGCATTTTCATAATAATGTCGTTGATTGGGCGGTCGTTGCGGTTAGTTTCAACGGCTGCTATACTATCAATTATGTTAAATCCGTCAATCACTTCGCCAAATACTGTATATTCGCCGTCAAGGTGTGGAGCTCCTCCAATATTTGTATAGTCGGCACGTTGTTGTTGGCTGAATTTGAACAATTTAACTTCAGGATTTATGGCAATCAGATGGTCAACAAGGCTGTCGCAATAGTGGTTAAATGCTGCAAAATTGCGTTGCTGTTGAAGTTTGTCTAATGCTTGTTGGTCGGCTTTGCTGGCATCAGTTTTCAGATAATCGATAAGCAATTTTTGTTTTGCTGAAAAGTTGTGTTGTTCTTCAATATGGTCTAAATCTTTATTTGACAACACTTTACCCTGCACGATATAAAATTGGCAGCCTGATGATTTTTTTTCGGGATTATTGTTGCGTGCCGCTGCTAATGCGCCACGTTTGTGGTATTTATCGGGCAAAAATTCGGCGGGTAACATCTCACCGTGTTCGCCACTGCCAAGCGTTTTGCCAGCAGGCGCACCTTTCGATTCGGGGTCGCCTCCTTGAATCATAAAATCTTCTATCACTCTGTGAAACAACAAACTATCGTAAAAATGGCTTTTTACAAGATTTACAAAGTTTTCTTTGTGCAGTGGTGTTTCGTTATAGAGCATCACTTTCATACTGCCAAATTGCGTTTCGATGAGCACTAATGTTGGCTTGCGTTTACGCATACCAGTTGCCGACATCAAACTAAGCGACAATGCGACAAGTGTAAAATATTTTAAGAATCTTTTCATAATCAGTTGCAAATATATTAATTGGGAAGTAACGATGCGATACCTAAAACTACTTATTTTTAGCACATTACCCGTTCAAGGTAATCCGATAGGCGGTTTTTATACGAATTCAGAGTCATAACATCGTTCAATATTTGAGTTTCTTTTTCGACATCGCCATTGCTGTTATGTGTCTGGTTTTCAATGTCTTTCAACTTTTGTTTTACAATCAGCAGTTTGTAACCGTTTAACGATATGTCAATCACATCTTTAAGTCGGGTCTCTTCAGGCGCCAAATATGGATTCTGCCTGTTCCATAGCTTGCTAAGTGTGTATTTGTCAAATGTCAGATCGATAATGAATTTGCTGATTTCGGTGTCGTGGTAGTTCTCAAACATCGGAATATCGGGCATTTTACCATTAAAATACGCTTCAAAATACAGGTCATAAAGTTTTTTGCATATTGGCATTCTGAATCGTATATTGTTGTTTTTAAGTTCTTTATCAATGTAGTCGGCAACTCTTATGTCGATTGATGGTTTATCGTCTTCGGCTAAAACAAACAAGATATCATTGCCGTAAATTAACAATAATCTCAAAAGTTCTTCTTCGTATTGTCGGCAAACGTCTTCGGCAATTGCTTGATAATTCAATTGTGGCGATGCGGGCATTTGAAGTTCTTTTTGTCTTTGTTGCTCTTCTTCAGCCCGGAATTGTTGTTCTTGAGCTTTGTTAATCCGCTTGTTGACTTCGCGATGTAAAAGGCTTTCGTCCACTTTTAGCCGGACTGAACATTCTTTAATATAAGATGTCCGTTTTATGTCATCCGGAATTACCGATATTGATGTTACAATGTCGCTAATCAGTTGCGCCATTTTAACAGGGTCGCCTTGCGCGTCTTTAAGTAACAGATTGGTTTTGAACAATATAAAATCAGTCTCATTAGTTTCTATAAATTCTAATAATTCTGATTCGCCATGCGAGCGGGCAAACGAGTCGGGGTCTTCGCCGTCGGGCAAAAGAAGCACTTTCACGTTCATCTGCTCTGCCAGCACCATATCAATACCGCGCAAGGCTGCGTGTATGCCAGCCGCATCGCCATCGTAAAGGACGGTTACATTCTCAGTGAAGCGGTGTATCAGGCGAATTTGCTCGGTGGTGAGAGCTGTTCCGTTGCTTGCCACAACATTCTCAATTCCGCTCTGGTGCATACTCAGCACATCGGTGTAGCCCTCCACCAAAAAGCATTTGTTGTTGCGTGTGATTGACGCCTTGGCTTGGTAAATGCCATAAAGCGACCGACTTTTGTCGTAAATTTCTGATTGTGGCGAGTTCATATACTTGATACTCACACCTTTAGTACGAGCATCGAGTACGCGTCCACCAAATCCAATCACGCGCCCTGTTAGGTTGTGGATAGGGAACATCACACGGTTGCTGAAACGGTCGAATATCTCGCCGTCGTCGTGCTGAATTGAAAGGCCTGTGCTAACCAAATACTTCTGTTTGTAGCCGTTAGCAAGTGCGAGTTTTGTAAAATAGTGTCTGTCAGAAAGGCTAAAACCGAGTTCAAAATCGTTTATTGTCTTCTCTGAAAAATCGCGTTCGCGAAAATATTTTAGTCCGATATTGCGCCCTTCGTCGGTTTCGCGCATGTTGGCGATGAAAGTTTTTTTTGCAAAGTCGTTGAGCACCAGCATACTTTCGCGGTCGTCGTTGCGCTCTTTTTCCTCAGGCGTAAATTCTTTTTCACGAACTTCGATATTGTATTTTTTTGCTAAATATTTCAGTGCTTCGTAATACGACATTTGCTCGTGTTCCATCACAAAGTTGACGCTGTTGCCACCCTTGCCGCAGCCAAAGCATTTGTAAATATTTTTTGATGGCGAAACGGTGAACGATGGTGTCTTTTCGTTGTGGAACGGGCAGCAACCCATAAAATTGACACCGCGTTTTTTCAAACTGACAAAGTCCGACACAACATCAACAATGTTGGCCGCATCAAAAATTTTATCTACCGTTTCTTTATCTATCATGCTGATAATAAAATATTTATCCTTTCAAAGGATTATTTTCGAAATCGGCATTAAAGATAAAACAACAATTACGATTTTCACTTGTAAGTTATCAACCATTATAAGATTTCATCAAAATGAATATTTTAGCAAAAAATTTAAGTGGAGCAAAAATACTGCGCCATCAATATTTAACAATAAGCAAATGACACAACGTTTTTTCAATTGCGTTTCGGTAATATTACACCCCGTTTTTTTAACCACAATCGGCATCATATTGCTAACAATATGGCTTTTACCAGCAGTACCGGAAAAATCAAAATTGATGTTAATCGGTTTTTCGGCAAGTTATACAATTGTCATTCCGTTATGTTTTGTGGCTTTAGCCCGCATAACAGGTTTTATCGAAAGTTTTAACCTTAGGCGTCGTAACGAGCGTATTATCAGCTTGATAGTTACAGCGGTCTGCCTTTTTTTCTTTTCCAATATGCTTAAAACGTGGCATGCTCCGCTACAGATGCGTGCTTTTGTAATAGGAACAGTAATTTTGATGCTGATAGCAGCCGCGCTTACTTTTTTTACTCGCGTCAGCATGCATGCAATAGCTTGGGGAGGAATAACAGCGCTTGTTTCGCACCTTTCATTTCACGTGCCAAATTTATCAATGTTTTTAGCCATAGTAGTTTTGCTGTCAGGCTTGGCTTGTACGGCGCGGCTATACCTTAACGAGCACCTGCCACGGCATATTTATACAGGTTTTTTAATTGGTTTTGCAACCATTTGGTCAACACTTTTTATTTTATCGTTATGACACGAAAATCAGAAAAATCGGAAAAAAAGAGCCGGAAAAAACAATCTGGCGGCAATAAGAAAACACTTATCAATAATATTTTATCGACATTTAGCCAGAACGAAGGCAAAATTCTAAATTATAAGCAATTAGCTAAACTGATGGATATTGGTGACGAGCCTACCCGGCGTCTTCTAAACCAATGCTTAAACGAATTGGCCGCTGACGGCGACCTTGACGAACCATCGCGCGGAAAATTCTGTATGCGCCGCAAAGCCGCCTACGTAACCGGCCGTGTTGATATGACATCGAATGGTTCGGCATACATAGTATCAGAAGAGTTTGACCGCGATATTTTTGTGTCAGCCAATAATTTACATCACGCACTCAACGACGACATTGTCAAAGTTTACATCTACTCAAAACGCAATAAAAGCAGTGTTGAAGGCGAAGTGGTGGAGATTATAAAACGCAAGCGCGAGGTTTTTGTGGGCATTGTCGAAATTTCAAAACATTTTGCATTCTTAATTCCTGAACACAACCAATTGCCTTTCGATATTTTTATTCCGCTCGATAAACTGAAAAATGCCGAGCGCGGGCAAAAAGCCGTTGCAAAAATTGTTGAGTGGAGCGATAGACAAAAAAATCCGATTGGCGAAATTGTTGAAGTATTGGGCAATGCAGGCGAAAACAATACTGAGATGCACGCCATTTTGGCAGAATACGGATTGCCTTATCAGTTTCCAACGCGCGTTGAGGAAGCGGCTGCCGAAATTGATGAGACAATATCAGAACAAGAAATTGCCCGCCGCCGCGACTTCCGCCACATAACAACCTTTACCATCGACCCTGCCGACGCAAAGGATTTTGACGACGCTCTATCGTTCCGCCGCATCAGCGACAGCCGGGTTGAGGTAGGTGTCCACATTGCCGACGTAACGCATTATGTGCGCCCAAATACGGCACTCGAAAAAGAGGCTTACATACGTGGCACATCGGTTTATTTGGTTGACCGCACAGTGCCAATGCTGCCCGAAAAATTGTCGAACAAGGTGTGCTCGCTTCGCCCCAACGAAGACAAACTCTGCTTTTCGGCAGTTTTCGAACTCGATAACGAAGCCCATGTGCAAAATCAATGGTTTGGACGTACAATTATAAATTCCGACCATCGGTTCGCTTACGAAGATGCACAAACGGTGATTGAAACAAAACAAGGCCCGCTTGCCGATGAAATATTAGCACTCAACGATTTGGCGCAAAAACTGCGTAGCCGCCGATTTGCCGCCGGCTCCATTTCGTTTGAGCGCGAAGAGGTTAAATTTCAGCTCGACGACGAAGCACGCCCAATTGGAGTTTATCTTAAAGAACAAAAAGAATCGAACCAACTGATTGAGGAGTTTATGTTGCTGGCTAACAAGAAGGTAGCCGAGTTTATAGGTAAACCAACCGAAGGGAAGGCGCGCACGTTTGTTTATCGTATCCATGGAGAACCAAACGAAGACAAACTATCAACTTTCGCTCTGTTTATCAAGCGATTTGGCTATCAATTACAAACAAAATCGAAAAAGAAAATTGCCGAATCGATGAATAATTTGCTGAGCAGTGTTAATGGCAAAGCTGAGCAATCGGTTATTGAGACATTGGCGGTTCGCACAATGGCAAAAGCCGAATATTCGACAAAAAATATTGGGCACTACGGGCTTGCGTTCGACTATTATACACATTTCACTTCGCCCATTCGCCGCTACCCCGATATGATGGTGCATCGGCTTTTAGCCCGCTACCTTGACGGCGGCGAAAGCGTTGACGAGGCAACTTGCGAGGAGATGTGCAAACACTCATCGGAGCGTGAGCAACTTGCTACAAGTGCCGAGCGCACGTCAATCAAATACAAGCAGGTTGAATTTATGCAAGACAATGTTGGTAAAGTGTTTGAAGGTGTTATTTCAGGCGTTACGCAATGGGGCATTTACGTTGAACTTAATGACAGCAAATGCGAAGGAATGGTATCGGTTCGCAGCCTGACCGATGATTTTTATGAATACGACGAAGCCGAATATGCAGTTATTGGACATCGCAATAAAAAGCGTTACACAATGGGTGACAAAGTAACCGTTAAAGTGCTGGCTGCCAATATGGAAAAACGTCAACTCGACTATGCGCTTGTAAATAGCGAGAAAGAGTGAAAAAATTTTGTGAATCACAAATAAAAGATTGTTCAACCGCTATTTGTCATAATGTTGAATTTAAAAAAAAGAGGCTCTGACATCAGAACCTCTTTTTTTCATCAAATAAATGATTGTTATCTGAAACTTCCGCCATACTTGACAACCTCGCTGTTGCGGTTGATAACAAGGAACGGAATTGTTGCTTCGTAATCAGGATTGTCTTTTATCATCTTTTTGTATTTATTGATGATAAGCACGACCAAATCAGAATCGATGTTCACACTAAATTTCAGAATTTCATCTTCAAAAACTTTTCCTTTTTTGGCGGTTTTTATACCATAAATGATATTTTTTTTGTCGAGTACTTTTTTGGTGAAATAGATATTGTTTTCCATGTCTTTTTTCATGTACTCATCTTCAATGTATGGCTTGATAATGTTGATGTTACAATTGTAATATTTTGACAGATAGACAACCCATTGCAGAGTTTCCTTCATTTTTTTATCGTGGTCTAATGGCACAACAATTTCTTTATAATATTGGTGTGCCGGTGGTGCGGTTGTTACGATAAAAGGAATATCTATAACCGCCAGCATATCAGCAATTTCGCGTATACCCAAGGTTGTTTTATCCGACAATTTGTAGGTGCGTCCGCAAATTACAAGATTGCCGTTGGCATCTTTTATAAGAGACTCTACAACCTTGGCCTTAATGCCTATTTCAACATCAATAAATATGCGTTCGGGGTCTAAATTGTATTTTTGCACCATTGCGGCTGCCGACTCTTTAATTTTAACCTTTTCGCTCTCATACTCAGCTTGTTTTGCGGCTTTGTTACCAAATAGTCCGGCCTCTTTTATAAACCGAACCAGCATAATTTGGTTATCAACTTCGTTAGCAAGTTGAATAGCATGTTGTAAGGCTATTTCGTTTGTTTCTGAATAGTCCCACGGTACAACAATAACGTCTTTTCTTGTCTTGGCCATATCGGTAAAAATATGAAGATTACAAATATATTATTTTTTAAATTTTATTTTTGACTAATTGTCTTATTGCTTCTAATTGGTTGTTTTTGTTGACATCACGCATTTGTTTTGCCGAATTGGTAAAATACTGATGCCCTTCGATAAATTTTATTTGTGCTAAATTCCATTTGTCAATATTGTCTTCTATGGCACCGCGTTCGCGCAACTCGCGATACAAATTACCCGAAACCGGTATAAAATCGGCTCTGCCAAGATAGTCGAGGTCGGCGTCACAGATTATTTGCTCAAGCAGTGTGACCGGTTTTGGCGGCAACTTGGTTTTCATTATTAGGTTGCAAATAAAATCAATTTGTTCGGGAGTATAGTCAAAATTTGGTAAATATTCTCGTGCAATTTCAACGCCAGCCTCTTCGTGGTCTTTGTAGGTGCGTGTAAAGCCAGTGTCGTGGAAGAGTGCGGCTGTTTTTAGTAGCAACATCTCTTCGTCGTTGATTCCTTCGTGTCGCCCTATAATTTCCGATTGCACGGTTACATCAATTGTATGTTTTAAGTTGTGATAGT
>CALBPW010000532.1 GCA_937899145.1 uncultured Bacteroidota bacterium | reverse complement strand
ATGAACATACATCAATATTTGAACTTTATGTTTTGTTATTGTATCGAGCAAAATTATATTTCTAAGTTTCATGTTTTAAAAATTTTATAAAAATAAATATTTCTGACACCCGCTTTTTCCCAAGCCGTGTGGCGGCGAGGGGAAAATTGCGCCCGCCGACATTTGCGGTGCAACTTCGGTTTTAGTTTTTCCGTATAGTTGCCGTGTCAACCTCCTTTTTTAGAGTGTTTGACAATATGGGTGTGTGGGCGCGCCTCTTCAAATTAGCAACGCCATCGCACCCGTTTTTTTTGCCATTTCAAAAACTGAATTTCTTACCCGATTTTTGCTTGCCGCATTACAAAGTTTAAAATCAATTTTGAAAAAAGCAAAAATGGCAAAAACAGCAATCTCGATTATTAACAATTTGATTTTCAAATATTTAATGCTATAATGTAACAAGAGCAACAAAAAATGTAACAAAATTTTTCAAAATGAGCGTGAATAATAAAAAACACTAAACAAATGATTTTGAATTGTGTTCTTTTTGCAAATGGCAAGCAAATAATTCTATTTGCCAAAATCAACAATTTTAACTTTAAAATATTCCTTAGCCTCCCCAACCATTAGCCTCGTCGCTTCCGATTCAATCTTCACGGGTTTGTTCAAAATAATTTTGGCAGCCCTTTCAGCCTTTTCCGCGTCATAGCTTGCAGAATCGGAGTACATCTTAAACATCAGATAATGTGGATACAAACGATTTGGCACACGATAAGCCGATTTTGTGAAATATTTTTCCGCCATATCATATTGCCCCTGCATTTGGTAGTTTTTTCCAATTATGTTCAGTGTCATCGCATCGTTTAGCAACAGGTCGGCTTCAAGCAGAACCTCGTTCGATTTGTCATAACGTTTCAGTTTGTGTAGTGCGTGTCCATATTCGTACAGAAAACGCCCGTTCCAGTGCATTTGAAGTGCCGAATCTTCGTAGCAGGCGACATCGTAGGCTTTCATAGAGTAGAAGTGTTGGACCTTCGCCCATTTGCGCAAACCTGTTTCTCTAATTTCATATTTCCGGATATTTATACAACAAAGAGCCGCAATTATCATTAATACGATTGAGGCTGCCGTCTTTTTTCCAACATTTTCAGTTATACATTTCCACCAACAACCTGTCATTTGCAGCAAAAGCAACGCCACAAACACAGGCAGGTGCATAGGATAGGATGCCCACGCAAAAACCATCATTGTAATAATGCCCCCAACCAATCCGTACTGGCAGCTCTGATGCCCGGCAGCCATTGTCAGCGCAACAAATGCCAAAATGCCCAATAATGCCGGCACACCCCATTCAACAGCTGTATTCAGATACTCGTTGAAAGCATAATCGGGGCAGCCCGCCACGTCAATATATCGCTCATCTGCCATAATATTTCCATCGGCATCCGTGCCACACTCTCTGAAATACCGCTCCTGCGCCTCTGCGTATGCGTGTTTGAAATTTGTGTGTCCAATCCACGGTGAATCGGCAACCGCCAAAGCCGAAATCTTCCACATAAACACGCGCCCCGCCGCCGATCCTCTTTTCAAATGCCAAGCACCTGCCACCGCCACAGTTAAAACAATAGGCACACTAATGGCCAACGCCATTTTTTTCCATCTTTTTTGTGGCAGACATTTCCGCCAGCTCACGTGGTTGGCAACCACATACAGCGTTCCGCACAATGCCGCCACCCACGCAGTACGGCTCATAGTTGATGGCAGAACTAACGCAATCAGCGCCAAAACCACAACAATCACATAATACAAATGCTTATGGCACAGACTGATTTTCAGTTTCCTGATATTAAAACCGAAAATCTCATTGTCATCAGCCGACAGCCGTTTTTCCTCCAACGCCAACGAGAGTGCCACCACAAAACCTATTGCCAAAAAGCCACCCAATGGTCCCGGATTGTAAAACGAACCTGTCTGTTTATACAATGAGTGATGCGACCACGAAAAACCATATAGCTGCATAGCGGATAACACTGCCTCAATAGTACAGATGACAATGGTTGTACAAACAATTGCTTCGGCAACACACTTACCGCGCAACAACCATAATGCCACCATAAGCACTGCTATTGCTATACTGCACCTGATGAAAAACCGCTTCCACTGCACCACTTGCAAAACCTCATCGCAAGTCGTCGCCGCTCCATAGTTCAGCAACATCAGCCACATTATCGCCGCCAACACTCCAATCAAAATAATTATATTTCTGATTTTCAACAACATTTTTTCTTTGTCTAATCGGTGAATTGTTTAAAGTTGAATGGGTTGAACAAGTTTAAAACCTTCATTTTTCATTGTTCATTCCTGACATCCTACATCCGATTTTCAATACACCATCACCACCTTCCCCACAATAAACTCTTCAGGCACCAATCCCCAATAGCGCGAATCCATTGAATACAAAACATTATCCCCTGCCATAAAATAGTAGCCTTGCTCCAAGATCGGAAGAGCACACGTCTGAAC
>CALBPW010000531.1 GCA_937899145.1 uncultured Bacteroidota bacterium | reverse complement strand
AGGAGGAATGCTGTCGAAAGCGCCACAAGCCGTTATAGCAGGCATTTTTCGCCCTTTTTTATGGGATGTCCGCAATCCATTAATGCTGATTTCAGCGATAGAGACAACCATCATTTTTATTATCATAATATGTCTTTTTAAGAATTTTGGCATTCGCCGGTTTATGGCGGTAATTATGCGCAATCCCTTTCTGATAGCCGCTTTCGTGTTGATGCTTACCTACGCTTTTTTTGTTGGGATAACAACAGCCAATTTTGGAGCCCTTGTTCGCTATCGTATGCCGGTGCTGGTATTCTTAGCACTCATTTTATCAGTTGAATGGCGGTATATGACGATTTGGAAAAGTGTAGAGAGTAGAGAGTAAGGGGTGAGTGACTTGTTTATTTGTATCTGTAGTCTGATGCTTGTAGTCTTAAATTACAAGTTAATGCTACATAATTGCAAGTGTTGTAGCCGATTTTGCGGTACGTTTGCCGTCAAATTTTGTGATTATGGATAACAGATTATCTACTTTTAAAAGCGAAATGGAGCACGAACTCCACGATGAAATACTTAAATATTGGATTGATAATACCATAGATGATGTGCATGGCGGATTTATTGGCAGTATTGATCATTTTAACAATAAAAATGTCGATGCGCCAAAAGGTTCGGTTGTGAACGCGCGCATTTTATGGACATTTTCGGCAGCTTACCGGCTTACAAACCGCCCCGAATACCGGCAAATGGCGGAGCGGGCATTTGAATATCTGCGGCAATATTTTGTTGATGCGGAATATGGTGGCATCTATTGGGAACTTGATTGCACCGGTCAGCCCAAAAACACGCGCAAACAGTTTTACGCCATCGCTTTTGCAACTTACGGAATGGCCGAATATTACCGCGCAACAGGAGATGCTGATGCTTTAAAATTTGCAATATCGTTTTACGAGGCTATCGAACAACATAGTTTCGATGTTATTGGTGATGGCTACATTGAGGCTCGCACGCGCGATTGGGAAGCAATGTCGGACTATAGGCTTAGCCCGCAAGATGCCAACGAAAGCAAGACAATGAACACACATCTACACATTTTGGAAGCGTACACGTGTCTTTATCGATGCTGGAAAAATGATATGCTTGAGGACGCTTTGCTCGGTCTTATCAATATGTTTATCAATAAATTTATCAATAAGGATTATCATCAAAATCTTTTTTTTGACGATGATTGGAACTTGAAATCGGACGAAATTTCGTTCGGACACGACATTGAATGTTCGTGGTTGCTATATGAGGCGGCAGAAGTGCTTGGTGATAAGTCTATTATCGAAAAAGTAAAAACAATTTCGCTTAACATGGCCGATGGCGTTGTGCGTGCTATTGATACCGATTTTGGACTGATGAATGAGGAAAAACCAAGTACAAATCATATGGATACCGATAAGCATTGGTGGCCACAAGCGGAAGCCGTAATCGGTTTTTTCAACGCATATCAACTTTCGGGCGACGAAAAATATTTGCAGCACTCGCTCAATAGTTGGCGGTTTATCCAAAAATATATCAAAGATTACAAGAATGGGGAGTGGTTTTGGCGTGTTACTCGCAATGGCAAACCCTATGAAAATCAAGAAAAAGCAGGATTCTGGAAATGCCCATATCACAATAGCCGCATGTGTATGGAGATAATGGAACGCATTGAAAAATTAAAAAAATGAAATATGTTGCATAAGCCGAAAGATTTCTATCTTTGCAACGCGAACAGCAATTGTCGTGTAGTGTAATGGTAGCACCTCAGATTCTGGTTCTGCTTGTGAGGGTTCGAGTCCTTCCACGACAACAAACTCAATATTTAACAGCTTGTAAGATAATTGCTTACAAGCTGTTGTTTTTTATCAACTGAAACAATACTGAAACATTTTTGAAGCACTTTATCATGAAAACAGAAGCAATAATTACGGACTTTAATCGAGTTAATGGAATCTTGGTTGAACTGACGACGAAAGAAATAACATCCGCCATTTATTCCGATTTGGTTGATTTTTACGAAAAGTATCGTAACACGGATTTTGCCAATTTGATTGAATACGAATTAAAGAATAGTAAGACCGGCTTAGATAGTCGCCCCTTACAAATTACGCAACATTCTGATTAATAGCAAAATAAGTGCGATTTTATTTGGATAAAACTGC
>CALBPW010000530.1 GCA_937899145.1 uncultured Bacteroidota bacterium | reverse complement strand
TGACTGGAGTTCAGACGTGTGCTCTTCCGATCTGGAGAAACGAAAAATCAATGGTAAAGGTGAGGCAGATGAAACCGGTGAGTATTTCGAGTATCATGTTAACTATGGTGGTATGGACTGCTTGGCGCGCGTCAGCAAAGATATTACACTCCGTACAGGCTATAGTTTCCCCATGATATTCATGAATAAATTCAGCTATCAAGATGGCAATCCAATGCTTGCTTCTCCTTCTCTCTGCCGTTGGGGTGAAGTTATTCTTAACCGCGCAGAAGCCTATGCTCGCAGCGGGAAAGATGCCGAAGCCTTGGCTGATGTCAACGTCATTCGCAACCGCGCTGGTATTCCTGCAGAAGGTATGTTTGCTACCGGCAATATGCACGGATACGATAGCGCCATTGATGTAGTGATGGACGAGCGCCGTATGGAATTGGCATTCGAAGGATTCCGTATGTTTGATGTCTATCGCAACAAACAAGATATGGACCGTCGCTATGCAGGCGCACAACCTTGGAAAGTAGTGCCCTACACTGAGCCGCATATCCAATATCCTATCCCTAACAATGAGTGGACTGTAAGTCATATCGAACAAAATCCCGGATATTAAATCATTCAATCAACATAATTTTATTAACCCCTAAAAAACAAAAATCATGAAAGCAAATTGGAAAATAGCACTTATGTGCTTCGCAGCCGTTGCAATGGTTGCTTGTAAATCAACTGAACCCGACGATCCTAAAAAAGAGGGCGGTGAAGAGGAAGAAGGCGAATTTGTATCTCCTATCAAAGTGGACGATAATTCGCTCGCTGACTGGGATGCACTCCCTGCAGAATATGTAGTTTCAGCTACTTGCCCCGATGACGCAGCTCTGCTCGGTCTGAAGAGCGTGAAGGTGTATGCCGACAAGCTTTACATCAACATCATTGCTGAGTATAGCACCGATGATATCATCGACCTCAAATGGGTTCCTTTCCATGTTTATCTCAATGCCGACAATAGCGATGCTACCGGCGGCTATGGTGATGAGTTTACAGACGCTAATGCAGAATGGCTCCTCGAAGGCGCTGTTTTGGCAGAAGGTGCTGCTTATTCCTACAATCCCGCTGTATTCAAATGGTGGGGCGAAGTAGGTGGCGCAGGCTGGGAATGGACTGATCCCGATGCTACTCACGATGCAAGCGACTTCTGGGGTGCTATCGTTGGCGAAGGCCAACTCCCTGTTGGTGCCAGCCAAATTGTTGATGGCAACAAAATCGAAATCCAAATCCTTCGAGAACTCATTCCTGCTGAATGGGCTGACGAATTCGGTATTGGTTTCGATATTCAACAAAACTGGAGTTCTGTAGGTGTTCTGCCGCTCGTTTCTCCCACCGAGGCTAACGCTAACGGTTACACCAAAAAACTCCAAGTTAAAATCGACAAATAATGTTATGCTGAACTTGTTTCAGTGTCTTACACAATCAGTTTGTTGATTTCAACAAATAAACCAACATAACTTAAGCTTAATGAATGTTGATTGAGCGTATCGGTGTGGAGGCACACCGCCTCCCACCGATACTTTTTTTATCTTATTGAATGTATTTCAATATATCGCCCAATAAAAAAATCAGATATGAAGCATTTTATTTACATAGCAATTTTAGTAGTACTTTGTACTGCTTGTAATAATAATTCTCCTGAACAAAAAGGCACTGTTGTTACCTATACTGAAACCGACGAACTTTTCCCCAATCCCGAGAGAGGACTACTATCACAAATCTATTACGTCTCAGACGATTTGGAATCACATGCCAGTGCCAACACAATTAACAATAATCGTAGTTCTATCTCCTATCTTACACTTTATCTTCACTCCTATTATCTGACTGATTATATGGAGAGTGATATAGCCCAAGCTTTTCTTGACCGCTTGGAAACCAACATGAATGCTTTGCGCGAAGGCGGCGGAAAAGTTTTTGAACGCGACAGTGATTTTGCGCAGGAACTTTTTTCGCAGACCAAAGAAGGCGTTTCGCACGAAGAAATGGAAGCGATGCTGAAAAAAATTGATGAGCAGGCAAAACAAATAAATTTACTTGAAAATAAAAGTGAAATTGCAGAAGGCATAAACATTATCGGCGTAAATGATATTAAAACAGCACATATTTCCGCGCAAGAATTTACAAATATTTTAAACAGTGAAATAAAACCAAACACCTTTAATTTACTTTTAACACACACACCCCTTTACTTTAAAGAAGCGGCAAAAGCAGGCGTAAACCTTATGTTAAGCGGGCATACGCATAAAGGGCAAATTTGGCCTTTTAATTTTGTGGTGAAAGCGTTTTTCCCTTATTTTAACGGGCAGTACAGTGAAGGAAATGCAAATTTATTTTGAAATAATTTTGAAATTATTTCTGCCTCAGTAATATCTGCGCGAAAACCATAAGCCGCCATTACCGCCTTGTCGTTCAGTTCGTGCGCTTTTCGCAAATCCACAGGCATTGCAATTGGATCATACAAATCCGCCAGCGTAGAATCCGGATACCGCTTCAGCACGTCCAATATACCTTGAGCCGTCATTTCAATTCGCGCGCGTTGCTCCGGCGTAGGTTCGCACCACACAAAATTATTATAAACTATCGTTGCCGAATACCGATAGCGCATTTCAAGCCGCCCGCATACCGTTTTCAGCCAAGCCATATGCACCGAACTTATCAAAACCCCAAAATGATCCTCTGTATACGATTTGTGATCCCCAGTATACCGCTGTTTGTATCGATCAGGTTCCTGCACAGAGCCACATTATTTGTGATTATGGCGTCCACGTTGGCGTCTATCAGTCTGTTGATGCCTGCGCTGTCATTTACCGTCCATACATACACGCCCTTTCCCGATCTCTTCAGATACTGGATGAGACCCGAGGTGGCAAACTGCTTTTGTATACTAAACGCATTCGCAGCGCTGAGCATAGTCAGATCGCCGGCTCCCACGG
>CALBPW010000529.1 GCA_937899145.1 uncultured Bacteroidota bacterium | reverse complement strand
TTTTATTGCTCCCACGGAAGCTCACTCTTTCCGAAGTGGCCGTATGCGCTCACAGCGTTATAGTCCACATTCAGAAGGTCGAGGCTGTCGATGATTCCCTTTGGGGTCAGGTCATAGTTGCCGCGGATGAAATCTTCGATAAATCCGGCCTCCTGATGTTCGGTGCCGAAGCACTCAACATGGATGCTCACGGGCTCCGCAACACCAATGGCATAGGCGATCTGAACTTCGCACTTGTCGGCAAATCCGGCACGAACAATGTCCCTGGCGATCTTTCTGGCGGCATAGGCACCGCTCCGGTCAACCTTTGTGGGATCCTTGCCGCTCATGGCTCCGCCGCCAATATGACCAACTCCGCCATAGGTGTCACAGGCAAGCTTTTTTCGAGCTTTCTGCCATTTGCTGCCGTATCCGCGGCTGGCCGCTGAACTGTTTTCCTCTGGGTGAAGGGGTTTATGCTTTTCGCAGTACTTGCCGCTTGCAGGCACCAGCGCGGGACAGCCAGGATGGGCGCATGGTTTCTTTGGTTTTGTCGGCATTGTGTATTACCTCCGATCATGAGGAGAGCGGTGAAATAAAACTCCCCTCATATACTGTCGTGGGAGAGGCTGTTTTTCAACCATCCAAAAAAAATTTTTTTATTTCTCCCACGGAAGCCCTTCTTTCCCGAAGTGGCCGTATGCGCTCACAGCGTTATAGTCCACATCCAGAAGGTCGAGGCTTTCGATGATTCCCTTCGGAGTCAGGTCATAATTGCCGCGGATGAAGTCTTCGATAAAGCCTGCTTCCTGGTGCTCTGTCCCAAAGCACTCAACATGGATGCTCACAGGATCAGCCACACCGATTGCATAAGCAATCTGAACTTCACACTTGTCGGCAAATCCGGCGCGGACAATGTCTCTGGCAATCTTCTTCGCGCACGTTGAAGGTTGTCCAGAGGTCATCAATTACAGCAATGTTCATAATTGGAGCACCTGTACCTACAAGTTCGCCAAGCATCGGAAATATTTCACTTACCTCGCCATCAATTGATGCGGTAAGTGTCGTCTCGTCGATGTAGGCGTTAACTTCGGCTACAACACCATCGGCTTGTCGCACTTGAGCGGCGGCCATTGCTTTAGTTTCGTTTTCGGCGCCGTTTTTTGCCATTGTGTATTGCGATTGTGCTGCTTTTTCGGTTGCCACAGCCGCATCGTATTGTGCTTTTACCTCGTCGCGTTTTTGTTCGCTTACAACGCCTTCTTTAAATAGATTTTCAACACGGTTGTACGATTTTTCCATTATTTCAAGTCCGGCCTTAGCTTTTTGCCAAAGTTCGTAGGCTCCTTGAATTTCCTCATCGCGTGCACCCTTTTGTGCTTTTGCGTTTTGGGCCGATGCTGCGTTGCGCACAGCCTTTGCTTGCGCGAGTTTTGCTTCAATGTCGGGTGCTTCAAGTATGGCGAGAGTGTCGCCGGCCTTTACTTGTTGCCCCTCTTTAACACGGATTTCCAAAATCCGTCCGGGCACTTTGCTCGAAATCCGGTATTCGTTCACTTCGGCTTGTCCTTGAATATATTCTGTTTCATGACTATTAAACATAATTATGCCGATAATGCACACAATTGCAATCACTGATATTAGTGCTGCTAACGATAGAAAAATGTTTTTCTCTTCTGAACTAAGATTCATATTATTTATGTTTTATGAATTACGAATTATGAATTATGAATTATGAATTATGAATTGCGAATTGGGGTATTTTCAATTTTTAATTGTCATCTGTCCTGTTGCTTGTCGCAAGTAAACAATAGCCATTATTTTGTCGATTTTTGCGTCAATTTCTTCGGAATGAGCTTGCAGCCATGCGGTTTGAGCTTCAAGTACGTTTGACGATGCAAGGTAGCCCTCTTTGAATCCTAATGTTGCCATACGCAAATTTTCTTCGGCATTCGCCATATTGCCCGCAGCCATTTCAAGTCGTGCGTCGGCTTCGGTTATGCGTTGCTCATACTGAGTAACTTGCAAGGTTATTTTGTTTCGCGCGTCGTCAAGCTGATATTGTGCGATGCGGGCTTCGGCTTTGGCTTTGTTTATCTTGTTCATGCCCTCGCCAAAGTGGAAGATAGGAATGCGAGCCACAACG
This sequence comes from uncultured Bacteroidota bacterium, assembly GCA_937899145.1. Lineage (GTDB taxonomy): Bacteria > Bacteroidota > Bacteroidia > Bacteroidales > SZUA-534 > RUG13583. Next base: position 1,631 of record CALBPW010000529.1, on the reverse strand, counting down.
CCAATGCTCAGCATATCGCCAAATTTGTTCTGAAAACCATTTTGCATCGATGGATTGGTGAGTGTGTAGCTGCCCATCAATGCAATGCTTGGCAAATAGTCGGCGCGGACAATTGCCACTTTCTGATTGTACATTTCGTTTGCCAATCGTAGGCTTTTTAGCTCCACGCGGTTTTCGTCAATATCGTCTTCTGTATAGATAACAGTATCGTTGATAACTGCAAGATTTTCACTGTTTTCATCAGCAAGGGTGATGTCGCTATGCAAATCCAAGCCGCAAAGTTGGCAAAGTAGCATTTTCGAAAGTGCTAAGCCATTGCGTGCTTTCACAAGTTTCATTTCGCCCTCGTTTAGTTTCACTTTTATGGCAAATTGGTCGGCTTGAGTAGCCATGCCGCCATTGCGCATCTTCTCAACATCGGTATTTAATTTTTGTAGCAGTTCGACATATTTTTTGGTGAGTTTCAATTTGTTAGATATCGAAACAATTTGCCAATACGCTTCGTCAACGCAAACCATTACTTTTTGGTCTTCTCCCGATAATTGCGCCTCAGCCAATTCTTGCGCGTAGGCGGTAACCTTGTTGTATGCTCTAATTTTTCCGCCGGCGTAAATAGGTTCTTCAATGGTGATGGCACCTACATATATATTGGAAATGTCTAATTCAAATTCTTTGCTCAAGTTAGAGCCAATCTCGTTTAGTGGCGTAGCGATATCTGTTTGTGTTAAATTTTGAATCATATATTGCAGCGTTTGGTTGCTTTGCATAAGTTGCAGAAAATTAGGGTCTTGCATCAATGTCTGCAAGTAGTTGCCAACCGATGTTGCTGTTGTTGTGCCCAAATTATTTAGTGTTGAGGTGTAGTTGTCGTTAAGTAGTGAGATGTTTTCGCTATTGTGCAGGTAAGCGCCCATCGCCGAAATTTTGGGCAGATAGTTGGCGCGTGCAGCTTTATGTTCATATTCGGCGGCATTCAGTTTCTCGCGCGACATTTTCGATTGCCGGTTGTTTTCAAGAGCCTTATCACGGCACTCTTGCAGGGTAAGAGTTGTTTGTGCCGATGCCAAGTTGGCCGTGCCGATAAGCAGTATTGTCCCAAAAATCTTGCGTAACTTCATATTTTTGTCTGTTTTCAAAATCATGGTGCAAATATAAATCAATATAGATGCCGAAAGTTATATATATGTAGCGATTATTGGTCAAAAGGTCGAAAAAATCGGCTTATATAACATTATTTATTGATAAAAGTGTTTTATTTGTCGAAAATAAGGCAAAAAAGAACGAATTTGAAAAATGAACAGTAAAGAAACTTTTATAACGCCTTCGTTTATCAATAAAATGCTGTCGGAAGGGCAGAATGTTTCAATTGGCGATGATTTTGTAATATCGCGGCAACAAAATTTGAAACATTTTTCAGCCTTTCAGTATCCGTTTCGCATCAATTGTTTTATGGCGGTTTTTTGTTTTAAAGGTAATATTTCGTGTAATTTAAATATGCGTGATTACACCCTTACTGATGGAATGTTGATGCTTATTACGCCCGGCAACATTGTCCGCATCACATCGCCCGACTTGCAGCAAGCGTTGGGCACTGCCCGATTTACAATTGTCGCTGTATCCAGTAGTTATAT
>CALBPW010000528.1 GCA_937899145.1 uncultured Bacteroidota bacterium | reverse complement strand
CAGTCAATATCTTCTTTGATAGCACCAACATATTCCATATCCTCCTTTACAGGATTTGTATCGTCGAAGCGAAGATTGCAAACGCCGCCATATTGTTGTGCAAGTCCGAAGTCGAGGCAGATAGCCTTGGCATGACCAATATGCAGATAGCCGTTGGGCTCTGGCGGGAAGCGTGTTTGCACGCGACCTCCATTTTTGCCTTCGGCAAGGTCTTTTTCAACTTGTTCGATAATGAAGTTCGATTTGCGTTCAACTTCCTTTGTTTCCTTTTCTTCGGTACTCATAATTTGCATTTTAGATTGAGACGGCAAAAATAATTTATATTACGAATTTTTCTAAAGTTTTATCGGAAAGACCTTTGCAAATTAAAGGCTGAAAATCCCCATTTTTAGTGATTGCATTTCCCTGCCGATAACAATACTTTTGCGGCAAATTTGAATGCTTTAATCAGATGCGGCTTTGCCTATCATCAATATTTGTAATTATTTGTATATCAACATATCCGCAAAATATTAAAAATCGAATCGCTGATGTTGATAACAATCCTGCGGCATTTGCCAATGTTGCAATTTTATCAACCGACTCAACCTTAATATCAGGCGCTTCCGCCGATGCCGATGGTTGGTTTTCAGTTACATTGCCAAGTGGCAAATTTGTTTTGTCGGTATCGTGCGTCGGATTCAAAAATTATAGTGTTGAATGTGAGAATCAACTTCCTGCCGAAATTGTTTTGCAAAAACAAGATGTTGATATTGAAGAAGTTGAAGTAACCGCTCAAACGCAAGGCCAGTACATTTCGCGTATCGATGTAAGGCAAATTGAAAACATAAACCGCACGGGACTGACTAAACTTGCGTGCTGCACGCTGAGCGAAAGTTTTGAAAATTCAGGCACTACAGGAACTTCGTATTCCGATGCTATAACAGGCACAAAGCAAATCCAAATGCTCGGATTATCAGGAGTTTACGTTCAAACATTAGGCGAAAATATTCCCGTTTTTCGTGGACTTGACTATCTGTTTGGTTGGAATTACACACCTGCGGCTTGGCTAAAATCGATACAGATAAGCAAAGGGGCTGCGTCGGTAACGTCTGGCTATGAGTCAGTTACAGGGCAAATCAATTTAACATTTGCCAGTCCTGCCGAAGGGCGAAAAATGTATATCGATTTTTACACCGACGAATATCTAATGACTGATGTTAATGCTGTGATTAAGAATCGTTTAAGTGAGAAATGGCGCTTTGCGGCATTCGCACACACAACCTTTAGCTTAATGCCCGACAATGTTGAAGCGCGCCACGACCGCAACCACGATGGCTTTGCCGATATGCCAAAAGTGTCTTCTGTCAATCTTCAAGGGCGTTGGATTTATTTGGGCGACAATGGTTTACAATCACGATTTGTAGTATCATCAGCACACGAATTGCGCAAAGCTGGACAGATGAGAATGGACAATATGCAACACGAACTTTTCAAAATCGAATGCAAAAACACACATCTGCAAATAAGCAATAAAACAGGCTTTCCGTTTGGTAAGAAAGAAGGGCAAAGCATCGGCATAATCAGCAATTTAACCACACACAAAACCCATATCGAAGCAGGGAAAAAATCGCTTGAAGCCGATGAACTTTACTTCTATTCAAATTTGATTCTCAACTCACATCTGTTTAACGATAAACATAAATATGCAGCGGGAGTATCTTACATATATAATGGTGTGCTTAACACTTATTCCGATTCGTTGCCAAAAAACTTTACTCCTGAAATTGAACTCGATAAAACCGAAAATATAACTGGCGCTTTTGCCGAATATAATGAGTATTCGGTTAAAAATCTGATAATTACAGCTGGCATTAGAACCGATTATAATAGCCTTTATAAATGGCTGATAACGCCTCGATTTAATGTGAAATATACGCCAACAGATTTTCTTACAATCCGCGCCACAGCCGGCAAAGGCTATCGCTCGGCCAATCCGCTCAGCGAAAATGTCGGACTTTTTTCAACCTCGCGGCAGCTATATGCTCACAATATTCCGCAACTTGACATTGAAGAGGCTTGGAATTATGGCGGCAATATTATTCTTACCATTCCCACACAAACCGATGATGTTGTTTTAAGTCTCGATTTTTATCGCACCGATTTTAAAAACCGCGTGATTGCTGATATCGAACAAGATAGACATTGCGCTCTCTTCTACAACTTACAAGGGCACTCACACGCCTACGCTGCACAAGCCGATGTGTCAGCAACAATTTTTGAGGGAATGACCATTTATTCAGCATTTCGATATAATATTCAACACATTGATTATACGGCATTTAATCAGAATTTCGATTTTGAAACTCCACTTATAAATCGTTATAAATCGCTCATCAACCTTGCTTACGCAACCAATATGCGCAAGTGGATTTTTGACGCCACGCTGCAATTAAACGGAAAATGTCGCCTGCCAAATATGAATGGGTACAGCGAAAATAAAAGATACTCGGACGCTTACGCTCTGATTTTCGCACAAATAACCAAACGCTTCAAATATGTTGAAACGTATCTTGGCGTTGAAAATTTGACCGATTATCGACAAAAAAATCCTATAATTGAAGCCGAAAATCCGTTTGGCGATAACTTTGACGCTTCAATTGTTTATGCGCCAATTGTCGGACGAAAAATTTATTTCGGACTTCGTTTTAATTTTGGAAAATTTATGGATTGAGAGAAAAAATTGGAAAATATTAACTTCAAATACACTTTTATGAAAACAAAAAATCTGATTTTAATGGCATGCGCAGTATTTTGCTTATCAGTTCCCGCAAAAGCACAAAAAGTTAAAAAAGCGACACAAGATACCGCAACTTTTGTTGTGTCAATGCATTGCGACAATTGCAAGAAAAAAATTGAAAACACCCTGCAATTTGAAAAAGGAGTTAAAAACTTGAATGTCAACTTAGCCGACAAAACCGTTACTTTGGTTTACGACAAGCGCAAAACCACCTCTGCCACACTAAAACAAGCCATCGAAAAATTGAACTACACAGTTGAAGAAAAACCTAAAAACACAACATCGCAAGCCGCAAAGCCCAAAAGCAGCAAAACAAAAAGGACAAAATAGAATGTTGGCCAACCTAACCTGACGCTGAATGCTAATAGCTGACTACTATTAGCTTATCGCCAATTTCATTATCTTTGCATCATGAGTTTGCAACATCTTACACTTACCAATTTCAAAAACTATCAAACGCTTGATGTCGATTTTTCGTCGCGAATTAACTGTATTACAGGCGATAACGGCGAAGGCAAAACCAACATTCTTGATGCCATTTATTATTTGTCGTTCTGCAAAAGTTTTTTCACAGGCATCGATTCGCAAAACATAAAGCACGGCGAACAATTTTTTATTGTTCAAGGCAACTATGACTTTGATGGCGAGCAAACCGAGATTTATTGCGGATTTGAACCCGGCAAGCGCAAACGCTTCAAGCGCAACAAAAAAGAGTACGAACGCTTTGCCGACCACATTGGGCTGATTCCGCTTGTTATGATATCGCCTTACGACATCAACTTAATAATTGGTGGCAGCGACGAACGCCGGAAATTCATTGATGGCATAATCTCACAGTTCGACAAAGAGTATCTGTATCAGTATCAGAAATATATAAAGATTCTTGCACAGCGCAACCATCTGCTTAAAGAAACACCGCAAACTTGGCAGATTGACGAAGAAATACTACAAGTTTACGATGACCAACTTGCTGAATCCGGGCAATTTATCTATCAGAAACGCAAAAATTTCATAGCCGAAATCGAACCAATATTCCAAAAATATTTCGACATAATATCGCAAGGCAAAGAAAAAGTAACATTGGTTTATCAAACAGCAATCGACGAAAAACCTTTAGCGCAACTGCTTAAAGAAAATCGCAGCATCGATTTAACAACACGCTACACAAACTTTGGCGTGCACAAAGACGATCTTGAACTTGGAATGAGCGGCTTGCAAATAAAACGATTAGGCTCGCAAGGACAACAAAAAACATACTTGATAGCAATGAAACTTGCTCATTTTGAATACATTAACCAACTTTGCGGCAGAAAACCAATTCTTTTGCTCGACGATATTTTTGATAAACTTGACCAACATCGGGTTGAGCAAATTGTAAACCTTGTAGCTCAAAACAACTTTGGACAAATATTTATTACCGACACCAGCTCAAGCCGCATAAAATTAATATTGGAGAAGGTTGGAGGCGAACATCGGCACTATCACCTAAAAAACAACATTCTAACACTTATGTAAAATGCGACGCCAGACAACATCAACAATCGGAGATGCAATATCGCTATGGATTGACGAAATGAAATTGCGCCAAAAAGTTGACGAATCGCGCCTAATTGCCGCATGGGAACCAATGGTGGGGCCATTCATCGCCTCAAAAACAAACAATATCTATATAAAAGACCGCACATTATTTGTGTTTATTGACTCGTCGGTAGTGCGCAACGAGCTGCTGCTTGCCAAAGGCAAACTGCTTGTAGAACTGAATGCTGCAGCAGGCGGAAACGTAATCAGCAACATCATTTTCAGATAAAAAACCGATAATGCATAAATTATTTGTTAATAAAGTTGGAAATAAATGAATTTTATTATTTTTGACCCTCAATAGCAAAAAAGCATTGAGTACAAGTGATTTTGCTTGTGCCAATAATAAGTTTAGCAAAAAATTATTAAATTTTAATTACTATTATGAAAAAGGTAAACGTTTGTATTTTAGCATCTTGCGTTTTGGCTTTGACCGCTTGCGGTGGTATGCAGAAAATGGCAGATATGGCCAAACAAGTACAGTATGATGTGAATCCTAAAGTGCTTGAGATGCACGGCGACAGTGTTGAAATGGAAATGAAAGTCACATTCCCTCCAAAGTACTTCATTGCTGGTGTAACCTTGGAATTAACCCCAGTGTTGAAATATGAAGGTGGCGAAAAATCATTCCCGTCAAAAACCATTCAAGGAGAGAAAGTTCAAGCAAACAACGAAGTTTGCAGTTTTGCAAATGGCGGAACTTTCACTTTAAATGCTGCAAAAGTCGCATTTGAAGAAGGTATGCGCAATGCAGAACTATTTGTAGTTGCAAAAGCCACAATGAAAGGCAAATCACTCATATTGCCAGACAATAAAGTGGCTGACGGTGTCATGTCAACCGCTTTGTTGCTTGAAAAAGACGCAAAAACAATTGCTGCAGCCGACAAATTCCAACGTATCACAACCGACGAAAAAGGCGCGACATTGTTCTTCGTTATCAACAAAGCTGACATCAGCAGCAAAGAGTTGAAGAAAGACGAAGTGGCAGCACTTCAACAATTTATTAAGAGCGCGGCAGCCGATGGTAAAGAAATTAAAGGCATTACCATTTCAGCTTACGCTTCACCTGATGGCGAAGAATCGCTTAACGACAAATTGGCTGCTAACCGTATGAACAACTCAGCCAAATTCTTTCAACAAGAACTTAAAAAAGCAAAAATCAAAGCGGCCGATTCGGTATATAGCAAAACATCGTTGGCTGAAGACTGGGACGGTTTCAAAACTTTAATGCAACAATCTGATATTCAAGACAAAGAACTTATTCTTCGTGTTCTTTCAATGTACTCTGACCCTGTTGTTCGCGAAAAAGAAATCAAAAACATTTCAGCCGCATACGAAGAAATTGCTGACAAGATTCTTCCCCAACTCCGTCGTTCCAAATTATCTGTAAACATTGCAATAATCGGACACTCTGACGAAGAAATCAAAGAATTAATTGCTTCAGATGGCGAACTTACAGTAGAAGAAATGCTTTACGCAGCTACACTTACTGAAGATAACGCAGAAAAACTTTCAATCTACAAAAAAGCAGCTGACAAATATGCCGACGACTGGAGAACAATCAACAATGTTGGCCATATCAACTACTTGATGGGTAACATTGCCGATGCAAAAGCAGCATTTGAGAAAGCAAAAGGCATTGACGCAAGCAATACAACAGTATTGAACAACCTTGGCGCATGCGCATACGCTGAAGGCGACGCTGCAGCAGCAAAAGAATACTATGATGCAGCAGCAGGCGCAGGCGACGAAGTTAGCTACAACCAAGCTGTCATATTAACTCAAAAAGGCGATTACGAAGCTGCTCTTAACCTTTATGTAGCAAGCAAATTTGAATCGTTCAACTGGGCTTTGGCTAAACTTCTTAACTACTCAAACACCAAAAATGCTGATGTATTTGACGCGTCACTTGGTATCTTGAACAAGATTGAAGACCAAAACGACCCGAAAATTGCTTACCTGAAAGCTGTTATCAGTGCCCGTAAACAAGACAAAGACGGCATTGTAAACAACCTTAAAGTTGCAGTTGAAAAAGACGCGTCACTTGGCGCTTACGCAGCAAAAGATATTGAATTTGCCCAATATGCTGATGACGCTGATTTCAAAAGCGTTGCAAAATAAGTGAACATTAAAATCATTAAAAAAGCCGATTCGCCTTGCGGGTCGGCTTTTTTATTAGACACAAACCAATTGAACATAGATTTTATCAGAATTTAAATCATAAAAATATTTCACATCGGTTTATTTCGGGTAAAATTGGTTAAACCTCTTGCTCTGTTGACCGTTGTCAAAAAAAACTCGCTGTATTTCAGAAAGGTTTGTAAAAACAAAACTGATATGACTATAGCACAAATAAACACCAAAATTTGGCGCAATATGAGCATTATTGCCGACGACAAAAACCTAATGAAACGCGCTGAAAAATATTTAGAACGTTTGGCCGCTGAAAAACAAACAGACCCTGCCGAAATGCCGCGCGAAGAGTTTTTTGCGCGAGTTGATGAGGCCGCAAAACAAATAGGTAGTCCTCCCTTAAAAATCCACTCTCAGCAAGCTATTTTCCCATTGCCGACCAACTCCAAAGA
>CALBPW010000527.1 GCA_937899145.1 uncultured Bacteroidota bacterium | reverse complement strand
GCGACCACCGAGATCTACACTCTTTCCCTACACGACGCTCTTCCGATCTGCCGTAATCAGTTACAATTTTCAAGTAGTATTCCATCGCTTTTTCCGGGTTGTTAAACTGATTTTGATAAAGCGATGCCAACATATAAACAGCATTATCGGCTAAAATATCGTACTCAAATCGTTCCGCTACAGCATGATACATTTCTAAAGCATCGTCATATCTGTTTTTAAACCGATATATTTCGGCTTTCAAGTACCAAGCCTCATCGGCAATTGGTGTTGACGGATACATATTAATAATGGTATCAAGCGCGGCAAGTGCCATTGTGTCATTATGTTGATAATGAAAAAGATGCGCACGGGCATATATAAGCATTGCGGTGTCTGATTCGTCGTCCCAGCCAGTGTTGTCTTCAATCAGAACCGAGAGAGCGGCGGCATCGTTGGCGGTGAGTTTCTCGGTGCTGGCTTTCAGTACATCGAGTTGCGCTTGCGCCCATGTAAAATTACCTGTATAATAGGCTAACTTGGCTTTACGCAGCCTTGCCTCAGAGCCAACTGGCGAGTTTGCGTTGTTTACCTCAACTTGAGCGTAAGTGAGCGTTGCATCGGCGTAGTTGCCTTGCATTAGGTAAACATCGGCAAGTTCAATATCGATGGCGGCCAATGTTTCTTTGTTGAGTGTACGCATAGTTCGGGCGTCTTCGAGCAGAAACTGCGCATCGGCCGTTTTTCCAAGGTAGACAGATTTGAGTTTTGCCAAAGTGCGCACCAAGTCAATTGTTTCGTTGCTGATGCCGAAATTTTGCAACGCCTCTGTTATGGCATCTTCAAGCCGCTCAAAATCAGATTGTTGAGTATCGATTTCGATTTCAATGCGACGGTACATTATTAGCAACATCTCTGTTTGCGCAACTTGTGTATATTCCTGATTACCCACTTTTTGTATTACATATTGATAAGCATCAATTGCGGTCTCAAAATCGTTATTGTCGGCGGCTGTGCGCGCCAATGCCACAATGCGCTGTCCATTCTCGTTAAGCCGACGGTCGAGAGCCTTGGCGTGTACGAGAGCTTCCGGGTATTTTTTGTTTTGAATGTAATTCCAAATCAGCAATTGAGTATAAACTGAAACATCGGGATACTCGCGCGTACGCACAAGTAACTTGCTGCATAGCAATTCGTTAAGACTTTCATCAACATCGCTATAAATGGCTTGTTGAAGATTGTTTTGAACTTGTTGCAAATAAACATCGCTAACCAACAAAAGTTCAAGATATTCATCTATCATTTTTTCAAAATTGCGCTGATAATAAAACAATTGCGCCATTTCGATACGGAAATCGTAGCTTCCTTTTGTAAGTTTGCGCCCTTCAGTGTAAACTTGCTCGGCATAATTAAAAAGCCGATACTCAACAAATGCAGATGCAAGTCGAGTAATTTGCGACACATCAGGCGTTATCTTTTTGATTGTCTGCTGATAAATTTTGTTTGCCTTGTCTTCGTTGCCACGCAAATTCTGCACATATCCCAAATCAATATTGTATTTCAAATTCGATTTATTCCGTTGTATCTGACTGTTTATCAACACTTCGGCAGCATCGTAATTTGGAATTTTCAGTAATGAGCTTAAGTAATATGTATAGTAAAAATCGGAGCGGTTTTGTTGGTAAAGTTTACCGAAAACATCGGCAGCTTTCTGATAATCGCCTTGCCTATAATATTGAAAACCAAGCTGACTATCAGACATTTGAGTGTTATTCTGATTTTGAGCATTGGACAGGAAAAATGCAAAAACAAAAGTAGCTGTTAATAGCAACACCGACAATATTTTTGCAATAAACCTCACGTTATCAGCATTTTAAATTAGCGCAAACGGTCAGCTGATTTTACTAAATCGTCGTCTTTCTTTATTCCACGATGCGCCAACACCAATAATATAATGTTAACAATAGGGAAAATCATCGGAAAGCATAGATTAAATTGCAGATTATCAACACAAAGCGCTTTCAACAAACCGATTATGTAAGCGACCATTGTAGCAAAAATCAAGAATTGCAGATAGACGCTAATTTTTGTCAATTTCATTTGGCGTGTGCGATTGCGAAATGTGAATAATGTTATAAAACAGATAACTTAGATTTGGCGCAGAAAGTAGAGCCATTGGAGGCTGTTATTAAAAAAGGCGTAAGACGCGCCGACGGCTCATACATCAAATTCGACGAAAACGCCGCCGTAATAATCCGCGACGACAAAACCCCAAGAGG
>CALBPW010000526.1 GCA_937899145.1 uncultured Bacteroidota bacterium | reverse complement strand
AATGTGTTGATTATCAATACCAAACCTTCTTATAATTATTGTTAAATATTTTTATGCAAACGTTGCGCAAAAAATATTTTTTTGCATGCAACAAAAAGAGCAAACTACATTTGCGGCGTGAAAAAAAGGAAAAAGAAAATTTTAAAAGGCTAAAAAGATGAAACTTTTAAACATTAATGAAGATCGTCTGATGAGATCAGATTACTTCGCAATTTTGATTAGCTTGCTTACCGCAGCACTTATTATGTTACCATTGCTTCTGTCGGCAAAAAGCAAAGATACTGACGAAGTAAAGAAACTGAAAATTGAAGACAGCCTTTCGTTTCGCTATTTAAATTGCACGCGCGCAGCAATTGTTTACACATCGCATGAAGCCGGCAACTGCACCTTAAGCGTTGAAACTAAAAATGGCGATGAGGTACTTTACAGCGAATATGTCCGTGCAATGGGCAAAACAGCTCGCGTATTCGATTTTCTTAACTTGGAAGACGGCGCATATAAAGTTGTTGCAAAAAAGAATGGTAAACGTATGGAACGCGCATTCAACATCAAAGATGGCGAGTTGAGCTACACCGGCCGCGTTGTGGTTGACCCAATCTTTAAAGCCAGCGGAACCCGCGCAATTATTGAGTTGCCTAACGAACAAGGCAAAAACGTACTTGTAAAAATTATCGACTCGAAAGGCGAAGTTCTTTACTCAGCTATCGAAAAAAATGAAGTGCGTAAAAACTTTGAGTTTAGCGAGGTGGAAGCCGGCGACTACACAGTTTTAGTTGATATTGATGGCGACGACTACCACTTCGATTACAGCAAAAAGTAAGCATTAACAACCAAAACAAATTTGAAACAGAGGCGAACCATAGGGGTTCGCACTCTAACAGAGATGAGGCTTAAGATGAAGCCTTTTTTTTTGTGCCCAAACCATTGAAAATTGAGTTAGAAAACATTTAAGACCGAAATTCCAAAATCGAAATCGCCAAACCCCGCATTGATTTAATCGCCTGCTGAAATAATACGTATTTAATTGATAATAAACGAAGTAAATTCGTGTTAATCCGTTTGGTTAGAGTTATCTATGCTCAAATAAAACTTTAGCGTCAACAATAAATCGTATTATATTTGCACCCTAATTCAAAAACAGAAAACGATGAAAGAAATCTTATCAATTTCAGGCTATTCAAGCCTTTTCAAACTGATTTCGAGTACAAAAAACGGAATCATTGTTGAAGATATTGAAACCAAAAAACGTATGCCAGCCTACTCGTCGGCTAAAGTTAGTTCGATGAGTGATATTGCGATATTTAAGAACGACGGTGAGGAAATTTCGCTGATTGAGGTTTTCAAAAATATCCGCAATAAGGAAAACGGTGATGCGGCTATCGACCCCAAAAACGCTGATAACGAGGCTTTAAAACAATATTTTGCAGCGGTTCTGCCCGATTACGACCGCGATCGTGTTTACGTTTCGCACATTAAAAAAGTACTAACTTGGTACAATCAATTGCAACGTTGCAATATGCTCGAATTGCTTGATAAAGAAGATGATAAAACAGAGAGTCAGACTGAAAATAGTGCGGAATAATTAATTTGGCACAATAATATATAGCCACTCGCTTGGGGTGGCTATTTTTTTTGAAAGCAAATCCAACGTTTCAAATTTTAACCCGAGTTTCGTCTTTTTTGCAAAAAAACTATACATTTATTTCTTCTTTCTTTTGTATAATTTTTTGCCTTTAATAAATCTTTTATGAAAGTTAAATATCTATTTAGCGGCGTTTTAATGTTGATTTCAGAACTTGCCTTTTCGCAAATTCCCGAAGGTTATTACAATGCAGCAACCAATAAAACAGGAGCAGAACTCAAAACAACACTTTTCAACATAATTCGCACTCACGACACACTCGCTTACAAGCAATTGTGGACGGCTTATGCGACTACCGATGTTGACGAAAATGGTTACGTGTACGATATTTATTCGTCAACATCGAAATTTAAGATAACAGACGACCAATGTGGAAGCTATACAAATGAAAACGATTGCTATAATCGTGAACATACCTTCCCAAAAAGTTGGTTTAGCAATGCAGTACCAATGAATACCGATTTGATGCACATTCTGCCGTCAGATGGGTTTGTTAATGCTAAGCGCAGCAATTATCCGATAGGTGAAACTTACAAATCGAATAATGGTTTTTCGAGACTTGGAGCCTCAACAACAACAGGGTACACCGGTATTGTGTTTGAGCCAAACGATGAGTATAAAGGCGATTTTGCGCGAATCTATTTTTATATGGCTACGGCTTACGAGGACAAAATTGCCGATTGGAGCAGCCCGATGCTTGCAAAAAATTCTTATCCGGCATTCGCGAGTTGGGCACTCGATATGTTGTTGCGTTGGGCTGAAAACGACCCGGTGAGCCAAAAGGAAATTGACCGTAACAATGCTGTTTATCTGATTCAAGGCAACCGAAATCCATTTGTCGATCACCCAGAATATGCCAAATTGATATGGGACGATAATACATTGTATGCGACTGAAAATGAGGAGTTTATATATTCGGTAACCGATAATGAAGATTCATTTAAACTCTTGCAATGTCCTAAATGGTTGAAATTTAGCCAAACGAGCAGTACAACAGCGCAAGTAAGCAGCACGATAACTACATTTAAAGGCACGCCAAAGACTGAAAATATAGGTACAAGTCAGCTTAAATACAGTATTTCGATTGACGGCAATGTGTGGCAAATTCTTAAAAACATAATTGTACAAAAGGCGGATGATGTAAATATAAATGATACTGTAAATCAGAATGATACTGCGCTTAACAGTGATACTGTCAACACGAATATTATTATCAGCAGAAATTTCGAAAATCCTACAAATACCGATATTGTTATCATATCGGCAATTATTCCAAATGCCACATCTGCAACACTTTATTGGGGAATTTCGGCTGATGCTGTCGGGCATTATAGCATTCCGATGACCAAAAAGGATAGTCTTTTCACTGCCGAAATATTTGGAGCTCACATTGGCGGTGTGCGTGTTTATTATTACATTGATGCGCAAACCGCTGATAATAAGAATGTTAAAACGGAAGTTTACACCTATTCAATCGAATCCGCAACCGATATTTCCGACAATTGTGAGGCAAGTATCAATATTTATCCAAATCCAATAACCGATGTTCTTAACATCGATTTAGGCAAAACAAAAACTTGTAAAAAAAAGAATCGCAACAAAAACCAGTAAATTGAGCAATTTTTGCCCAAAACGCTGCATATTTGCCTCCATTTTTCTTAAAATTGCCGCAAAAATACTATAAATTTGCGTTAGAACAAGTCTACTATAAAGGCAAAGCCGTTTTTTCTCAAAAAATGATTGTTATAATTTAATAACTTTTTGTTATTGAAATTTTTACCGCAAAAGGTAAGTATATCGTATGAAATTTTACAAATTGGCATTTATCGGGATTTTTTCAATTTTTTGTACAAATATTTACTGCCAAACTTTTAGCAAGCAGCAGCAACTTCCACAAGGGCATTGGGTATACGATTTTCTAGAAGCCTTATTTGCAGAACAAAAAGCCGTAAATCCCGCATTGCAAGCTCCTCTCTCTATTGCCGAACTGAATCTCTATCTTTCTTCTATAGATTACGATTCCCTTTCGGAAAATGCAAAAAATCTTTACGTTGAAATATATTCATTTTTTAACAGTTTCCCTTTTATGTTTCGCAAAGGAAAAGTTGGAGCGGGAGCGCAATTTTCTTTGCATCCCAATTTTATTGCAAAAACAAATGAAAATGTCGATTTCACATTTGCGCCATACACCGCACTTTCTTCTTATTCTTATGACGATGAACAAACAAATTCTTCCATAGTTTTTCCTCTTTTTATGGATTTTGGCGATATAATTGCAATAGAAAGCGTTCCTTACTTTGGAAAAACACTCTATCACTTAGTCGAACATGGCAACATAAAAACCAACATTCTCACCCCAAACAAAAACAGCTTTACAGATGTAAAGTACGCCTACGGAAGCGCGGGCTACACATTTGACACTTGGGGATTTACCGTAAGCGCAGGAAAAGGCGGAATTACAGAAGGCAGAACGCAAACGGGAAGCATAATTTACAATTCAACTTTTCAAACAGATGGTTATGTTGAATTAGAAGCGTATTCTTCATTTTTAAAATACACGATGGACGTTATTCAAATTGACCAAAATCAAAGATGGTTTTATTTTCACAGATTAAATTTTTCCCCATTTAAGTGGATTCGGATGGGGATTTCAGAGGGAACATTAGTAAACGGAAGTTTTGAAGCTCGATATTTAAATCCTTTAGTTTTTATGCACGGATTTTTCGGTTGGACAACGTACATTCAAAACAGAAGCAAAGATGAGCAGGAAATTTATGTAGAATCCGATTATTGCGCATATTTTGCCGCCACAGTTGATTTTGTTCCGACAAAAAATCTCCGATTTTACCTTTTGTTTGCCCAAGATGAAATTCAAAGTTTTGCCGAGTTAAATGCTAGTCCCGCTGCAATGACAGTTCCAGACGGATTAGGTTTTCAGCTTGGAGCGGAATACACTCTATTAAGACCAAACGGAGCATTTTGGACTTACACAGCAGAAGGCATTTACACAACACCATTTTTGTACATCAAACAACTCCCCTCTTGTTCACTATACAAAAACATAGGAACAAATCTTAATGCTTGGATTGGAACTCCATTCGGGCCTGATAGCATCGGTTTTGAAACAAAAGCTTCGTACAAATCAAGGCGATTTTCTTTTGACGCAGAATATCTTTTTGTTGCGCACGGAACAAATTCATTCAATTTGTTTAACAATCAAGTCATTATAAAAGATGACGATGGCAATGAACACATCTATTACAGTTATTATCCATCTGTTGCCTACAATATTTACCAAAAATACAAATTAAAAGGAATGACTTATGAAGAAGCGGTCAGTTTAGCGCGGAGTTATTTACTCACAGGAACAGTTCAATTTTCAAACACAATAAGTGCTAGTGCAAAATACACTTTTAACGACCATTGGAGCATAAATGGAAAAGCCGCCTACACTTTTGTTTTTAACAACAAAAACATTCAAGACAATTTTGCCCAATCCTTAGAACTGACACTCGCATTTACATTCAATTTGTTCGGAAAAACAAAATTCTGGTAAATCCAAAAATCAATATCAGCCACCTCATCTGCATCTTCTGACTCTACCCAAAAATCATCATCACCATCACCCCCGCCACCAAAATCGAAAACAGCGCATTATACACACTTCCGAGCGGCACAAACGGCTTCATCTCGTTGATGTAATCCCCCGCCTCCGGCACCCCAAAGCTCGTCACGAGATACGTCATCATCTTATGCCCATACGGGTTCAAAAACCCCACCAAGACCATCCCAGCTAGCGCCAAGATAAGCGGTCTTGTTTTATATTCATCCAGGTGCAGTTTTTTAAACCCTAGCGAATCCACTACGTACACCGCCACCAAAATCAAAAGCATCGGCCACATCGCTCCATGAATATTTATCTGCACGAGCGAAATCAGCGGCAACCACCACAAATATTTCGTATTTTTTCTTGTTATATATAATTCCAAAAGATATATCACCAGCGCAAAGAAAATATAACTCACCATCTGCGCCCT
>CALBPW010000525.1 GCA_937899145.1 uncultured Bacteroidota bacterium | reverse complement strand
CCTTATATCACGCAGGTCGCAGTAGGGAAGCTTCCTGAGCTTGGTGTATTCGGTGATGATTATGATACGCCCGATGGTACGGGAGTAAGAGACTATATCCATGTGGTCGATCTTGCTAAGGCTCATGTGAAGGCAATAGATAAGCTTCGCACGAACCCGGGCTGTTTTATCTGCAATCTTGGTACGGGTCATGGCTATTCTGTGCTTGAGATAGTAAAGACTTTCGAGAAGGTAAATGATATCAAGATTCCTTATTCTATAAAACCAAGGCGAGCAGGCGATATAGCCGAATGCTACGCAAGTCCTGAGAAGGCAAAAAAAGAGCTTGGCTGGGAGGCGGAAAACGGTATCGAGGAGATGTGCCGTGATTCATGGAACTGGCAGAAAGGGCATCCGAACGGATTTGATTGATGTTAGAAACGATATGCTATGGTGCTTTCGTGTATGCTTTTATGGTGACACGATAGCATCTTGGCTTGTTGCGTGAGCTGACCCTCAAGGAAATCCATGACGGTGTCTACGTTTTTATTTTCCTTATCGAAATGTATGCCTATTGCCATGTTGCCGTTCTCACTGAAGACCCTTACTATATGACACTCAGCCTTGGCGACAAGCGTTCCCGTGTCACGGGAGAAGAAATGAATGGTCGCATTGTCCCCGGTTGCGGCATCTATCTCGTCCTTAAAGACAAGTGCTGCCCCTGACTTGGACAGATCCTTTATCTTAGCAGCTCTGACTCCGCAATAAGAGCAATACAGCGCAGTATATGCGGTATCTATTCTTTCGTACTGACGTTTCTCTTCCATAATCTTCCAGATCTTGATGTTGCGAAATTCCCACAACTATACCAGTATACTTTACAAAGGCTTATCTTAGCAAGTATCTTATTAAATACATCAAATGCGCTTTTCCATTATTTTCTATTTGTAAAACAAGCCGTTGACCTTTATAATAATAGAGTTATGGACGAAAATAATAACTACAATAATTATAACGGCTACGGCGGCGGTCCCGGAGGGGGCGACCAGGGAGGCGGCTATAATAACAGGGGAAACGGCGGCAATAACGGAGGTAACAGAGGTCCCGGCAGAGATCCCCGGAACAGGCAGACCATATATGTCCTGATCATAGCCACGCTTATAACTCTTCTCGGCATGAGCTTCATGACGAGAGCTGTGTCTCAGTCAACCACTCAGGAGATACCTTACAGCCAGTTTTTAGCCATGCTTGAAGCAGGGCAGGTAGCTGAGGTTGAAATAACTGACGATCAGATAAATATTACGCCGAAGTCTGAGGACGGCAAGGCGTCGCTTCTTATGACTTATTATACCGGCATAGTGGACGATCCGGATCTCGTATCGAGGCTTGAGGAAGCGGGCATTGATTATTCCCACAGCATACCGGACAGGTCGAGCTGGATAATATCGACTATCGTAAATTTCGTATTGCCCTTGGTGCTGGTATGGGGCTTGCTTTCATTGTTCATGCGACGCATGGGTGGTTCCGGCGGGGGCATCTTAGGCGTCGGCAAGAGTGCGTCCAAGGCTTATGTAACGAAAGATACGGGAGTTTCATTTAAGGACGTTGCGGGACAGGATGAAGCCAAGGAAAGTCTTCAGGAGATGGTGGACTTCCTGCATAATCCGCAGAAATACGTACATATTGGCGCAAGACTGCCTAAAGGCGCATTGCTTGTAGGCCCTCCCGGCACAGGTAAGACCTTGCTTGCAAAGGCCGTGGCGGGCGAAGCGCATGTGCCTTTTTATTCTCTTGCGGGCTCTGATTTTGTAGAGATGTTCGTAGGCGTCGGAGCATCCAGAGTCAGGGATTTATTTAATGACGCTGAGAAGAATGCTCCCTGTATCATATTCATAGATGAGATAGATGCTATAGGCAAGAGCCGTGATTCCAGATACGGCGGAGGAAATGACGAGCGTGAGCAGACGCTTAATCAGTTGCTTTCCGAGATGGACGGCTTTGATTCCTCGAAGGGAATACTTGTGCTTGGAGCTACGAACCGTCCTGATTCGCTGGATAAGGCTCTGTTAAGGCCCGGACGTTTCGACAGGCGCGTTATCGTGGATAAGCCTGACTTAAAGGGAAGAATAGATACGCTTAAGGTTCATGCAAAGGACGTGAAGCTAGACGAATCTGTTGACTTTGAGGCTGTGGCGCTTGCGACTTCTGGTGCTGTCGGTTCCGATCTTGCAAATATGGTAAACGAGGCGGCGATAAATGCGGTCAAGTCCGGCAGACAGTATGTGAATCAGAAGGACCTCATGGATTCCGTAGAGGTCGTGCTTGTCGGTAAGGAGAAGAAAGATCGCATTATGAGCAAGGAGGAGCGTCGGATAGTTTCTTACCATGAGATAGGTCATGCTCTTGTATCCGCGCTACAGAAAAACTCCGAGCCTGTGCAGAAGATTACGATAGTTCCCCGTACTATGGGCGCTCTGGGTTATGTCATGAATGTGCCCGAAGAGGAGAAATACTTAAATACCGAAGCAGAGCTTCATGCTTTATTGGTGGAAACACTTGGCGGCAGGGCTGCCGAAGATTTGTTCTTTGGCGAAATATCGACAGGCGCGCTCAACGACCTTGAACGCGCTACAAAACACGCCTATGCTATGGTTTGCTACTACGGAATGAGCCCCAAACTTGCAAACATCAGCTATTACGACTCGTCAGGGCAATCGGAATACGCCTTCTCAAAACCTTATAGCGAGGAAACCGCCCGCACTATCGACGGGGAAACACGCCGCATAATTGACGTCGCCTACAATATGGCTAAAAATGTGCTGACAAATTTTACCGAAGAACATCACAAATTGGCTGAATTACTGCTTGAACGCGAGGTGCTTTTTGCTGAAGACCTTGAACGCATTTTAGGTCCTCGCCCGGGCGGAAAAACACCATATTACGAATCGAAGACGGAAAATGAAAGCGCTGGCGCTGAGGTAGTTGAAGACAAGGCAAAAGATGAGAATAAAGAGGGTAAAGAGCAAAGTGTAGGGAGTAAAGAATAAAGTTGAAAAGTTTAGTCGGAGAACGATTCTCCGGTTATCCGTCCCGATAACCATCGGGACATCAGTTCAACAATAAAATTTGAGATATGGAAAACGATTGGGTATCAGTATATTGCACAAATAAGCCATACGAGGCAGAACTTGTAAAAGGCTTGCTTGAAAATGCTGATATCGAACCTATTGTAATGAATAAGCAAGATTCATCGTATATGTTTGGCGAAATTGAAATTTTTGTACAAGCGCAACAAGCCGAGCAGTCACTAAACATTATAAAAAGCCATAACAATGAATAATTTTTGGCAACGATTAATAACAGGTGTTATCTTTCTAACTGTCTTAATATCAGGGATATTGATTAATCAATGGACATTTGCGTTTTTGTTCTTGGTCATCAGTATATTAGCCCAAACCGAATTTTACAACATTATTAAAAAGCATGGTTACAAACCGATTGGTATTTATAGTATCATAGTTGGTGCCATTAGCTTTATAATCACATTTTTAGCTATTGCGCAAATTATAGATGCAAAATACATTTTAACTGTAATTCCACTCGTTTTTCTAATCTTTGTATTTGTATTATTTGGTCATTACGACGAGCCGATAAAAACCTTATCATCAACATTTTATGGGTTATTTTACATAGCTTTGCCCTTTGCGTTGATAAGCCCGCTTGCATTTTATGGCGGCAGTTATCAGTGTATGGTTGTTTTAGGGATGTTTATCATAATATGGACAAATGATACTGGTGCATATTGTTTTGGAGTGCTGTTTGGTAAACATAAAATGTTTGAACGCATATCTCCTAAAAAATCGTGGGAAGGTTTTTTTGGCGGTGCGTTAGCCGCAGTTGGCGCAGCATTCATTTTGGCACATTTTTACGATGTGCTTACTACAATGCAATGGGTTGTTTTGGCGCTACTTACAATCTGTTTTGGCACACTTGGCGACCTTGTCGAATCGCAATTTAAGCGCACCATCGGCATAAAAGATTCAAGCAATATTTTGCCCGGGCACGGAGGAATCCTCGACCGTTTTGACAGTATCATATTGGCAATTCCCATTATTTTGACATATTTGCAATTAATTTCATAATAACAAACCATTATGCGTATTCATCCTGCTGGCTATAGTGTAATACTGAAAACCTTAGGCATATTATTGATAATTAACGCGATAGTTTATATCGTCCCTCATAATTTATTAGTGGTGTCGCTATTTGTTGTGGCCTCGTGCTTGGTACTTTTGTTTGTATTGCGATTTTTCCGTTATCCGAATCGGAAAATGCCTGCATTAACCGATAACGATATTTTATGCCCTGCCGACGGCACAATTGTTGCAATTGAAGAGATTGAACCGTCAAGTTTTGTCAACGAACGTCAAATTCAGGTTTCAATCTTTATGTCGTGTTGGAATGTTCATATCAATTGGATGCCGACATCGGGAAAAATCAAACAAGTGCTACATTTTGATGGCGAATTCACACGTGCCATAACTCCAAAATCGTCTGACCTAAACGAGCATACTGCCGTTGCTATAACACAAGCTGACGGTAGTATCGTTCTTGTAAAGCAAGTGGCAGGCGCAGTCGCACGCCGTATTTTGACATTTGTTAAACAAGACGAGCAACGCACTGTAGGTGAGGAACTTGGTTTTATTCGTTTTGGCTCTCGTGTCGATTTGTTTTTACCCCTCAACTACGCCGTTAAGGTATCGTTAGGTCAGAAAGTGTCTGGTCGTCAAACGATTATCGCATCAAAAAAAATAAATTAGTTTTTTAGTTGTAATATCAATTAATAATTGATGTATCTTTGAGCAACTTTTAAAAACTATAATTATGGCTTACAAGATTTCAGAAGAGTGCTTAGCATGTGGAACATGTATAAGCGAGTGTCCGGTTGAGGCAATTTCAGAAGGCGACATCTACGTTATTGATGCAGATAAGTGTACTGAGTGTGGCACTTGTGCAGGTGTTTGTCCGGTTGAAGCTCCAAAACTTGGATAAAAAAGAGACAAAAAAAAGAAAAGCGACTTCAAAAGAGTCGCTTTTTTGTTATTGGTAAATGGCAAATTGGCGAATGGATTGTAATCACACCCCCCAGTTATCTCTATCGAGGCTGCGATATTGAATAGCCTCAGCCAAATGTTCAGGTTTGATGTCAGCATCGCCAGCAAGGTCGGCAATGGTGCGCGATACCTTCAGAATACGGTCGTAAGCGCGTGCCGACATACCAGTTTTTTCCATTGCAAGTTTTATCATCTGTTGACACTCCGCATCAAGTGCGCAGTGCTTTCTGATAAGTCGTGTTGTCATCTGTGCGTTGCAGTGGACTCCCTGATAATCAGCAAATCGCTCTTGCTGTATGGCGCGGGCTTTTGTAACACGTTCGCGTATTTGCGCGCTTGTTTCGAGTTGCTCTTTGCCCGACAGTTTGTCAAATGGTACAGGCACCACTTCAATATGAATATCGATGCGGTCGAGTAATGGACCTGATATTCGGCTCATATATTTCTGCCGCATTATTGGTGAGCATGTGCACTCTTTTTCAGGGTGATTGTAGTAGCCGCACGGGCAAGGATTCATGCTGGCTACCAACATAAAACTTGCAGGATATTCCACCGTGAACCTTGCGCGTGAGATGGTGATAACGCGGTCTTCAAGCGGCTGGCGCATTACTTCAAGCACAGTTCGCTGAAATTCAGGCAGTTCGTCAAGAAAGAGAACGCCATTGTGCGCCAACGAAATTTCGCCCGGTTGAGGGAATGTGCCGCCGCCAACAAGAGCGACATCGCTAATGGTGTGATGAGGAGAACGGAATGGCCGTTTGGTCATCAGACTTGTATCTTTATCGATTTTGCCGGCAACTGAATGGATTTTTGTAGTTTCTAAAGCTTCGTGCAATGTGAAAGGCGGTAAAATTGAAGGCAATCGTTTTGCCAACATTGTTTTGCCCGCTCCCGGCGGACCAATCATTATCACATTGTGCCCACCGGCGGCGGCAATCTCCATTGCACGTTTCACGTTTTCTTGTCCTCTGACATCGCAAAAGTCTGAGTCCCAATGGTTTGTGCTATTTGCAAATTCTTCGCGTGTATTTACAATTGTGGGTTCAAGTTTTGCAGTTCCGTTTAAAAAGTCGGCAACTTCGCGTAAATTTTCAACCCCATAAACTTCCAAATTGTTAACAACTGCGGCTTCGCGGGCGTTTTGTTTTGGCAGAATAAATCCTTTAAAACCCTCTTCGCGCGCTTTGATAGCAATTGGTAATGAGCCTTTTATGGGTTGGAGACTGCCATCAAGCGATAATTCGCCCATTATTACATAATCTTCGAGTTGTGCGGCTGATATTTGTCCAGATGCTGCCAAAATGCCGATGGCAAGCGGTAAATCGTAAGCCGAACCTTCTTTGCGTATGTCGGCAGGCGCCATATTGATAATGATGCTTTTTCCGGGAAAATGAAAGCCGTTGTTCATAAGTGCCGCATTGATACGCGGTTGGCTCTCTTTCACAGCGCTATCGGGCAAACCAACAAGGTGAAACGCCATGCCGCCTGATATGTTTACTTCAATGGTTATTGTTATTGCATCGATGCCTAAAACTGCCGAGCCGTATGTTTTTACTAAACAGTCGTCCATGTTTGTTTGTTAAGGGTTTAGATGGTTATAAGTTTAGAGTGAGTCAATAATAGTGGCAGCATCAGTTATCTTGAAACTTTTTCCGTTCCGGTAATCGTAGCGGATAATGCCACATTCTGGCGCCAAATACACTTTGTATATTTCTGTTTTTTTGTTTGAAATAGTGTCGATTTCGATTTTTAGCACATCGTTGTAAATCTGATTATTAAGTTCCAATTCGTCTATAATTTCGCCGCCTTCAATTTTGTCGTCTGTTTTGATGTCAAACTCAAAGAAATCGATTTGTGTCGGCACATAGTATTTGCTTTGCCATCCGAAGTGTTGAAATTGAATTTTGTATTCGGTACGCAATTTCAATTTTTCGGCATCGCATTTCATCTGGATATTGTTAGCTGAATCGATGTCGGAGTAGCAGTGTGTCATGCACTCGCAATCGAGCGATTCGTTGCCGTGGATAGTGTATGGCAATGTGCTGTAAACATCGTTGAAAGCGAAAGATTGGCTGGCATTTCCGCTGCTGAAATTCACCAGTTCGCCTTTGTAATATGGGAGCCACACTTTTCGCTTTTCGGGAAAACCGGAACAATCCGTATCGTTAGAACAGGTTGAAAATAAAACTGTTACAATTGTCAGGTATAATGTTTTTTTCATTCCGCGTTGTTTAAAAGTGTGCGAATCCATTGTACATCTTCTTTCAGGTGTGTCGCGCCTGAAACCGAATATCGCTTTGAAAATTTTGCGTCCCAAAACCATTTTTCGAGTGCTTTTTGATGTTCAGGATAGATGGTGTTGCCGCCAGCAGTAAAGAAATAATATTGTAGTGTCGGTATCAGATTGTGATAAAAAGCAAGGTCGCCTGAAATGCGCATTTTTTTCAGAAAATCGAGAGTGCTGATGAGTGCCGACCGCGTGCGCGACCAAATTTTTTGGCAAATGTCGGGTGTGAGTTTTAGTTGGTATAGGCTGCGCGCGTCGTCGAAGGCGTTGAGGGTGAGCGATAGTGTGAAAACTTTTTCGCTTAAACGCCCAACTTGTTTGATGCGTGCTGGGGTGTTAAAATCTTCGATATTTTGCTTTAAATCAAATTTTTCGCTCCATGTTGTAGCGTGTACAAGGTCGAAAACTGTAAGGTGTTTTCCGCCTTGATTGATGCGCTCAAAAATTTCAACCACATCGTCAATGTCGGTATTGGTTGTCAGCACAATGCTCATTGGGTAGTTTGCAAAAATATCATGGCATTGTTGCCAATTCTCAACAGTCTTCTTCTGATTTCTGCCTTTTCCTTTTTCAAGTTCGGTTTTGGTTTCGGCAAATGCGGTGTTATCCATAATGCGCCAAGCGGGAATGTTGCCTTTCTCGCGTTGGCTGCGTGGTATCAGAAATTCGCAACGCTCAGGGTTGAAGCAGATTGTCGCGTAATCAACATCGCCCATCGTTTTGCCTTTTAGTGCGGCAAATAGCGACATTATGCGTTGTTGACCATCAAGTATAAACTGAAAATCGCTTTCGGTTTTGGTGTCATCAATGCCGTCAATATCGAACGGGCGGATGAAAAATGCGTATTTGGCAGGCGCTTTCCAAAAGAAAAGTGAGCCTATCGGGTATTGGTTGTAGATGGAGTTGAGGAGTTTTACGACTTTCGATTTTTCCCAAATGTAATCGCGCTGGAAACGGGGAATTTTGATGTTGCCGGATTGTAATTCATTAATAAGTTTTTGCAATGTCCAATCGCTTATAATGTTGAGTTTCTGTTCCATAGAATATTATTTTATCGTTCAAACAGATTATTAATCAAACTTTGATTTTCTTTTTGTGAGTTTTTTGAAGCTGGCGTGAGCGATGCGATAAGTTTATTGATAGGCATACTTTGCAGCCAGATTTTCCCTGTTCCTCGCAGTGTGGCAAGAAACAATCCTTCGCCGCCAAACAATGAAGTTTTAAGATTTCCGGATAGTTGTATGTCGTAGTCGATTTGCGATTCAAAACCTACAATGCAGCCTGTATCAACGCGCAGAGTTTCGTTGTTAAGTTGGCGTTCAACAATGGCGCCGCTGGCGTGAACAAATGCCATTCCGTCTCCTTCAAGTTTTTCAAGTATAAACCCTTCGCCTCCAAAAAGCCCCGCACCCAAACGTTTGTTGAGTGTTATTGAGATTTTTGTGCCAAGCGCGGCGCATAGAAAAGCGTTTTTTTGCACAATTACGCTGCCTCTTAATTGTGCCAGATTTAATGGTTGAATCGACCCCGGATAGGGAGCGGCAAAAGCTGCATGGCGTTTGCCATACCCCCGGTTTGTAAAATGTGTTAAGAAAACCGATTCGCCGGCAAACATGCGGGAACCGGCCGATAGCAATTTGTCAAAAAATCCTGCTTGAGGATTAGAGCCGTCTCCCATTTTTGTCTCAAATTCAATGCCGTCCTCTATGTACATCATAGCTCCCGCTTCGGCAATAACGGTCTCATTTGGGTCGAGCTCTACCTCAACAAGTTGTAAATCGTGCCCTATGATTTTGTAATCAATTTCGTGTGATTTCATTTTTGAGCAGTTAAAAATCGAAGGTAATCAACTATTTTTAAAATTGAAAATTAATCTTTTGATTGTCTGCTACACTCTGCTCTCCAACATCTGCTATTTGCTTGCCTTTTTGATAATCAGGTATAGTGCGGCAAATATTGCGCCGAGAGACAGAATGATGGTAAAAAGAGGTTTTGTGCCGGCGATTTTATCGATTTTGACGCCGCCAAAAGTGCCTAAAATAATAATGCCAAGCATTTCGAAGGCAAGGCCTGAATACTTGGCATAATTACTGATATTTTTATTGAACTCGCTATTTTGTGGCATTTGCGGCAGCGGTTTTTCCGTCCATTTTGCAATTGCCGGTGAAGGTTGCGCCCGGCTCAATGGCAAGTTTGGTGGTTGTAATGTCGCCTAAAATGGCAGCGGTGCTTTTCAGAACTAAAAGTTCGCCAACAAAAATTTTGCCTTCAACCTTTCCTTCAATTTCTGAGTTTTTGCAGTTTATCTGTCCATTGATGTTGCCGGTTTGTCCAATCACAATTTTGCCTTGAACGTTGATGTTGCCTGTTACTTTACCATCAATACGCATATCGCCATTGCAGTCGATGTCGCCTTTTATTGTTGTGCCAGCGCCAATAATATTTATCTGGTTTGTTTGTTCGGTCTCTTTTGCCATAGTTTGATGTTTTTTAATAATGTGTGCCAAAGATAATATTTTAAGCGAATAGCAAAAATAGAGGGGAAAAATTGTGTGAGGATTTGTAAAGAGAAAGTGGTAACAGCATTTGAGATTCCCGCGCCATAACAAGAGGGCGTTTGCAAACGAAAAGTGCAAAAGTTGGCTTTGCTTGGTGAACACTTGTATGCTGGTTAAACACCGCTCAAAAACTCTGCCTATCAATAAAAAAAATTACGAACCCATTATATGCCATAAAAAAACAAATTTTACATTTGTTATGCTTTTACTGAAATCGTTTTAGATGAAGGTGAAGTAAAACATAATGAAATAAGGCGTTGAACAACGTTTTATCTGCGGCTCTTGGAACTTCGCAAATTCTGAATCTTCCGCACGGTAAAGCAATGGTCGATGCCCATATTGTGTGTACTATAATCTATAGATGCATACGGCGTGGGTTTTGGCATTGCTTATCCTCGGAAGATGGGCAATGCGAAGGCCTCAAGAGCGGGATGAGTGTATGTTTCGATTCCCGCGCTTTTCTTTATTAACTCATTAACAAAATTTTTTGCCCGATTAGGGAATCGGCGGGTTGGTGGACAGTTATGAAACCACAAAGCTCTCTTTTCGGGTTATTGCTGTTGGGCGCAATTATTGACTTGCCGGCTGATGCAGCTTGGCTGTTGGCGATACGAGTGCCCTGAATTGTGGGATATGAACAATCAGACTCCCACGCTTTTTTTTGCCCTTGGCGCGGCGGGTCTATTATGGTAAAGGGCTGCTGAATGCTATGAAAAAATCAATGTCTAAAATCCTGAAACCCTTATTGGTGGCTGCGCTACTTATATGGGTATCGGCTCCTGCCATGGCCGAAGTACTGAAACTGCGCGCAACCTCATACTCATACAAAGAGGCCGACGCTGAAGGTAATTGGGGCGAGTGGAGCGAGTGGGAGGCCTCGTCTGTTTTGATAGTGATAAATAACGACCGCATTACTATCTACAGCAAGGTAACTCAAGAGTACGACGTTTACGACGGTAGCGATTTTGAAGATGACTATGGCGGCGGAAGATCCATGGAAATGAAGTGTGTTGACAGAAATGGCTTGCGATGCGGTATCCGCCTAAGACAAAAAGATGACTATTGGCAACTCTATGTTGACTATGACGATGCTATGTGGGTATATAATGTGGAACTTAAATAGCTGATAATGAATATTTGTACTTCTAAAAAACTTAAAAGTGCCGCAATGATGGCACTGCTTGTTATAGCAACACTTTCTGTAGCAGGGCAAAACTCGCGCGAGGGCATACGCAAAGTTATAACCCGATGGGGTGGCTGCACGAATGTTGCCATTACTGAAAGCAATGGTGATTTGGCTTTATTCAACCGTAACGATTGGGTTGGTGTCGGCATACCAAACAGTTTGAAAAACGCATTGAATGAGCTTAAAGCAGCCGACGATTTGATTAATGATGTCTGCCTGACGGAAAAAGGCAGTTGGCTTATTCTGCATGGCGAAAACAACGGCTTCAAATGGTACAATATTCCAAAATCGCTTGAATCGGAACTGCGCGATTTCAACGAGCGTGGCGAAACGGTTTTGTCCACTTCGTTCAACGATGCAGGCGATTGGATTGTAGTAGGCGAAAAGTTTTTCTCAGCCAGTTCGCAAGAACTGATAGACTTTCTTAATAAACACCAAGAAGATGGTACTGTTTTGACAACAGCCTGTGTATCAGACAAAATGTGCGTTGCCGTTTACACCACCGAATATGGGCACAGTTGGTTTTACAACTACTATTTAACCGACGGCCCAATATCGATGAAAATGTGGAGAAGAATGTTCAGGACCGAAAAGAAAGCCAACAAGAAGAATATTACGATTTACCGCATAAAAGTTGCCGGTAATGCGTGGTTTATGGCCGACCAAAACGGCTGGTATCAATATGAAATGTAAATGATTAATATCTAAAACCGAAAATCTTATATGTTTCAACCAAACACAATATTTGACAATCAATATACACTGATTGAGTTAATCGGGCGCGGCGGATTTGCCGAAGTATGGCTTGCCGAGGAGGTTTTCACACACTTGCAAGTGGCTCTGAAGATATATGCCACAGGCGGCGGAATGGACGACGAAGGCGTGAAAACCATTGGCAACGAATTCGGTTTGTTGTTGAATTTGAACCACCCGAACCTGCTCACGCCGCGCGGATTCCGTGTGTGCGACAAAATGCCTTACCTTGTTCTGCCCTTCTGCTCGCAAGGCTCATGCTTGAAGCTTATCGGGAAGATGGACGAAAAAACAATCTGGCAGTTTATCGCACAAGTGGCGGCAGGGCTTGCCTACTTGCACGAGCGCGACATCATACATCAGGACATCAAGCCCGACAACATCCTGATTGACGGAAAAGGCACATTCCTGATTTCGGACTTTGGAATAAGCACCAAGGCGCGCAGCACCTTGCGCCGCAGTATGCTGATGAGCAACACCGGCGGCGGCACCACAGCCTATATGGGACCCGAACGCTTCTCGCGCGAGCCTGCTCCCGTTAAGGCCAGCGACATTTGGAGCCTTGGCGCAACCGTGTTTGAACTGATGACCGGCAGCCTGCCTTTTGGCGAGATGGGGGGCGGATTGCAAAAGAACGGCGCCGAAATACCGAATATTGGCGGCGACTATAGCAACAAACTGAAAAACGTGGTTGAGCAGATGCTTGCGCCCGAAACATGGGACCGCCCGACAGCCGAAACACTTGCCAAATGGGCTGCCGACCGGCGCAAAGTGAAAACCAAACAAACTCAGACACTGCCGCCCGACGACCCAGCCTTTCACGAACGCACAGGTCGCGAAACAGAGATAAACAGAGAGCCAAAGCCACATAAAACACCACGCACACCAACCATAGAGCTTGATGTGGAACCAACAGAAATTATCTTTAATAAAGATAGAAAAGAGGCGTGGGTTAATGTTGAATGCAATGTTGACTGGTATTTTGAAGCGGATGTCGATTGGCTTTCCGTTTCAATAACCCAAGATTCTGTTCTTCGGATTACAGCCGACAAAAACAATAGCGGTGAGCTGCGCACAGGCCACGTAACTATTTCGGCAGGCAATCTTACAAGGGAAATAGTCTGTTCACAGATACCCAATAAAAAAGTGGCAAAAGCAATATTATGGACCGCATTTGGTATTGTTGGAGTGTCTTTGCTGCTCACATTTATTGCGGCTTGCGTAAATCTGAACAGTTACAACTCCGACGTTGAGCAGTTTGAACGCCAAATAGAGCGTGCCACTGTAACCAACAGGTCGAGCCTTGATGTTGCTGATGGCATTTTAAGTAGGATTGAAAGAAAGGAGAACTCCCCATTCGGTTTCTTGATAGACAAACGTTCCTCGGCATTAAATAACAGGCTTATTAGCAAGCGTTTGGAGCTGGCGCCGCTACAGCTCTCAACAACAGCAATAACCGACGATGAGGGCACTGGCGGATATGTTGACATAACAGTTACCAACGCCACAACCTACACAGCAACAAGCAACAAGGTTTGGTGTAAAATAACCAACAAGCAGCAAAACTCGTTCCGCGCCGAGATGAGCGAAAACACCACAGGCTCTGTGCGGAACGCAACCATTACTGTTAAAACCGATAACGGAAAAACCGAAACTGTTTCGGTTGCGCAGAAAGCCAAAAAACAGCAGCCAACCACACTCGCTTTGAGCGTCACCCAACTTATTGACGATGAAGGCACCAGCGGATATTGGAAAGTAACCGTAACCACCAACGCTAATAGCTATACAGCCACAAGCAACCAAAGCTGGTGCACCATAAGCAACAAGCAGAGCGGCAGTTTTCATGTGGATGTTACCGAAAACACCACAGGCTACACCCGCAATGCCAAAGTAACCGTAAAAGCAGGCTCTAAAACCGAAACTATTGCTGTGAGATCG
>CALBPW010000524.1 GCA_937899145.1 uncultured Bacteroidota bacterium | reverse complement strand
ACATTTCCACACAAAAGAGAAAACTATTCCAAAATAATTTCACGTTTAAAAGAGGAACTCCAACCGCATAATTTTTTTGGCGATTATGTACATGGTGGAGAACATTCTAAAAAAATCAGATATGACTTTTCTGTAAATACAAATCCGCTTGGACTTCCGCCAAAAGTAAAATCTGTAATAAAAAAAGACGTAAGTCTCTGCGAAGTTTATCCAGACAGACATTCTACAAAATTAAAATCTGCACTTGCTTCAAAAATAAATATTAACCAAAAAAATAACAATTCCTAGGAGAAAGCAAATAAGATTGCTTTCTAATATATTGAACCAAGTCTTTGACAGTTATTTGCATAAAATTCACCTCCAAAAAAAAAATAGAGTGAGAAACCTCACTCTATTATAACGCGTCATCCATTGGCTGTAGCCAACAATCTTATTCTATCTTCTTCGGTTATTTGGAAATCTTTAAGCTGCATTTCTGGTACAAATGAATCTTCCAAAATTTGATTTATTCTTTCCTGCGGATATTTTATGTCGCAAGGAATAAACGCGCAGCCTGATTTCACAACGCCGAACATTGAAATTATTTCGCGTGAATTTCTCGGCAAAAGTAACGCAATTTTATTTTTCGGTTGA
Source organism: uncultured Bacteroidota bacterium (assembly GCA_937899145.1). Taxonomy (GTDB): domain Bacteria; phylum Bacteroidota; class Bacteroidia; order Bacteroidales; family SZUA-534; genus RUG13583. The sequence goes on along the minus strand of CALBPW010000524.1, from coordinate 4,571 downwards.
ACTCCGCGCTCCAAAAGTGCATTTGCAATTTTACGCAATTTGAAAGGACTTTCCCCCCACTTAAATTTGCTTGCAACACGGGTTTTAAGCGGGAGGTTACTTTGTAACGCTGGACGCAGTTGAAAGTTTTAAATACCTCCCCACCCTTTTTTAAAAATGATATGACAAAAACTACAAAAATATTATTTGCCGCCGCTGCCGCTTTTGGTATTTACAAACTCCTGACCAAAAAGGGGGTTTTTAAGTCGATTGGGCAGAATTTTTCAGCACGCGCACAAATATCAGGCGCGCCGTCGTTCAGCAATTCGGCACTTAATATTCCGCTGCAATTCTCGTTTGAGCAACGTGGCGAATCAGATGTGTCATTAGAATCAGTAGGGCTTGTATATAATGGTTACGACCTTTCAAGTGTGTGTTATAGTGTTGGTCAACCATTGGGCAAAGGCGGCAGCATATCTATTGTATGCGCCGCGCCCTATGGTCGCAGCCGCCACACCAAAGGCGGTTGCAGCGTTGGACACGAAAATATCACAAATCAATACAAGTCTGTCAGCCGATGGCGCAGGCAAAGCACCAATTAAGCACGACAGCAATACCGACATTTATGGGTTAGGCACAAGCACAAACTACGGACACGTAAAGTTAGGCAGTGCGAACCAAAACGGAGCGACCGCTGCCGATGGCGTAGCCGCTCCAAACGGTCATACCCATAGCCAATACTTAACCGCACACCAAGACATCAGCGGCAAAGCACCCAACAACCACGCCAGCACAGCCACCACTTATGGTGTTGGAACAAGCACAAACTACGGGCACGTAAAACTCTCTGATGCCACTGATGATAGCGCATCAGACACAAGTGCCGCAACAGCCGCCACACCAAAGGCGGTTGACGCTTTGCGGAAAGCGTTGTTGTTGTTGTTCAGAAACGAAAACATCAAGTACTTCGGCACTTCTGCTTCAACCGATGGCGGCACAGCCACCGTGTCTTGGCAGACTTCCGCCTTATTCCCGACAACCCCCGAAAGTGTGCCTTTGCAATTGAACGATATGATACTAATCCGCTGGACGAATACTTATAACTCACTGCACGCAAAAAGTATGATGAAAATAGGCAGTTACTACTATGAGTTAAATTCTATTTCAGAAAAAGACAAATACTCGCTGTTGAAAGTAACAAAACTGTCAACAAGCACAAGTTACACATCAAATGGTAACAACACTGATGGTTATTTGACTGACATTCTCAAAAATTTTGAATTATGATAAACTTTTTCACAAAAATACTCAATTTGTTAGGACAGGCGTTTGTATGGCTGTCGAGCCAAAGCCAAATGCGCCGCGCGCAAAGGCGCGAAGATGAGATATACCGCAGACAAGCCATTGATGAGCTGCGCCGCTCAAACGATGAGATGATTGTCCGCATAGCGGAATTATACAAAGAGGTGCTTGAAAGCCGCAAGGAGATAATGCTCTTGCAAACCGAGAACGAGAAACTGTCGGTGCAAGTGCAACTGCTCACCGAGCAAAACGCGACTCTGATAAACGAGATAAACAGCCGAAACAACCGACGGAAAAAGAAATCTGTAAACATTTAATTATAAACCTTTTAAAACACAAAAAGATTATGAGTTACCGAGTAAAAATCATCGAAACGACATTGGCTGGTGAGTGTGCCAATGCGGAATTGGAGCAAGCACTTGAAAAGATGTTGGATAAAGTGTCGGTTGAAGACGCGAAAAAACTGCTGAAAGCTGCCGCTGACAAGCCGCAACTTATCAAAACAGCACTCAAATTCATCTGATAATTAAAAAACTCAAACCAAAATGAAACGGAAAAAAAAGAGAAACAGACAGTTAGGAAGCCTGACCGCTGAACAGAAAAACTCGTTGAAAGCATCGGCGCTCAAAGCCGCCAATTCTACACAAAAGGCAGTTGCCAACGGCACACAGCGAGGGCTTGACTATATAGCCGACAACCCCGCAAAGGTTATTAAAGGGCTTGGCGTTGCAGTTGCGGGTTTCCTGTTGGGACGGGTAACAAAACGTAAATAACTAAAAGAAAACTAATTATGGCGACACAAAAACAGATTGCCGCTTGTCGCAAGGCGAGAGCGGCAAAAAAAAGAAAAGGCAAAACATCAGTCGGCACAAAAAAAACAAAAAGTTTAGCCGTTAAAGCCAAAACCAGACACAGAAAAGGCTTGGGCGATGTCGGCAGTGCCGTAAAATCAATTGTCAGCACTAACAAAACGGCAGTAAAGATTGTTGTTGGCGCGGCTGGTGCGGGAGCGGTATTCTTTCTCGGCAGGAAAATAATTGGTAAGATAAAAGAATCAAGAGAGGCTAATAAAGTGTCTGATGCCCTGAAAAACATACCACTCAACAGCAATAACGTAACAATGAGCGATGCCGAAGCCACAAAAATAGCCACTTCGCTCCTAAACTCGATGAACAGGTTTGGAACAGATGAGGATACGATTAAGCGGATTTTTGAAAATCAGATTAAGACAAAAGACGACTTCGTGCTCGTTCAGCGTCAGTTTGGCGAAGTAGGCTACAATCAGGTAACAGGGCGGCGCAACGACAAATGCACAAAACTAACGCTGACCGATTGGCTGCGAGCCGAATTGAGCGGAAAGGCGTTAGAAGCCATTGAAAACCGCCTGACTGAATGGGGCATTTTAGGATAAGCCTTTCTGTATTAGGCATTTATAACGTTCTTTGACATTTTTGGATTTTTGCTGGTTTTAGTGCTATATTTGTAAACTAAAATTTACACTATGGCAACAATAACACTAACATTTGATAGCAAAAACATTGCGGCTCAAAACATTATAGATGTAGTATTGGCAACAGGATTGTTCAAGCGGAATGAAAACCAATCTGCTAAAAAACAAATGAAAATGAGGTTTGAAAAATCGGTGGCAGACGTAAAAACAAAAAACTATCAAGATTACGAAAGTTTGAACGATTTTTTATCCGAGTTGTAAAATGGCTACCAACTATAATTTCCGCGTTACCGATAATTTTAAGAAATCGTTTAAATCGCTGCTGAAAAAATACCCGTCGCTGAAAGGCGACATAAACGAGTTCATCGGCAACTATGCCGATAACGAGCGTTTGGGTGATGATTTGGGAGGCGGTTTTAAAAAAATACGAATGGCTATAAAATAGAAAGGCAAAGGCAAACGCGCTGGCGCAAGAGTTATTGCTTACGATTTCTGTATAAGACAAAATGAAAAAGATGTGTTGTTTGTTGATATATACGACAAAAGCGAGATAGAATCAATATCAATTTCGGAAATGAAAAAGATAGTTTCAAACTATACCGAGTAAGTCAGATTATTTCAATCCAAAAAATCGGCAAAATCCAAAAAACGGACTTTGCCGATTTTTTTTTGCGCATAGCCCAAAGTCAAAAAAAAACGAAATTGAAAATGAGAGCTACAATAGTAACACTGATAATTCTGACAGCAAGCGTCGGGCTTAACTTCCACCAATGCGGAAAGACAGCACGCCTGCGCGACAACATTTCAACATTGAAGTCAGATGTCGAGCTGTATATGACCGCCGACAGCGTTTTGGCGGCACGCGCCAAACGGCAATCGGCGACCATTGGCGAACTCAAAGCCGACAACAGCCGTCTTACCCAAGAAGTTAAGGCTATGGGCGTTAAACTCAAACACTTGCAGAGTGTGCAACAGATTGAGCAGAAAGTTGAGTACAAATTTGAAGTTGACACGATGATAATCATCGACACCATCACCAAAGAACCCGTGCCGCAATACGAGTTTCACGACGATTGGATAGACTTCAAAATGCTTGGCGGCGCGGTCAGCGTCGAAACACGCGACAGCCTTGTTGTGGTGCGCCATCAGCGCAGACGCAAATTTCTGTGCTGGACATTCAAACGCTACACAGGTCAGGTGATTGTCGAAAACCGTAACCCGAACGCAAGAATTGTAGGCGTAAGCGAAATAGATATTATTGATTGATAATGAATTAACCATTAAAAGCGATGCTACAACTACCATACATATTGCAGCAATTACAAAATTGCAGGTCGCCAAAAATTGTGGAAACATTGGCTGACGGCAGTATGTATGTGGGCGACTGCTTGCCGTCGTGCGTTGGCTATTCCGACAGGAAATGGCAGATAAAATACATTACCGCTGACGATGAAACGGGCTTGCAGCAAATTCTGTTCGCCAATGGCAGTAGCCGCTACAATCAGGCGTGGAGCGAGCGCAAAGCCCTGCATTATACCATTGCCGACGATTTCGACTTTAATATACGTCCTGCCGATGCCGACGCTCCAATAGGCGCGTTGGTAACGTCTGCTGGGGTTTATGTGCTAACACCCGACAACAAATTCATTGTGATTCTTTAAACCTGAAAAATATGACGAACACAGTAAAAATAAACGAGATAAACGCGGCGCAATCGCTGCTCGACGGTGCGCGCCTGCTTGGTGTTACCGATGCTGGTATCGAAAAACTGTTTGATTATACGCTGCTAAAAGGCGAGCGAAGATCGGAAGAGCACACGTCTGAACTCCAGTCACTAGCT
>CALBPW010000523.1 GCA_937899145.1 uncultured Bacteroidota bacterium | reverse complement strand
GCTGTGGTTTTAGTAGAGACCGATAGTGGAACAGGCTCAGCCGTTTTTATTGGCAACAACTATCTTATCACCGCTGCGCATGTGGTTAATAATATGGGACTGAACGACTATTGCGAAATCGAATTTCAAGACCCCAACAACCCTGATCGCCAACGAATTAGAGCAATGGCACAAATGATGACTATTGGCGAAATATCATCTAAATATGATCCATCGCAAGATTTTGCTCTGCTCCACATCGTTACTATCGATGGGTCGAAATTTGCCAATCCATGTGCAATAGGCTCTTCAGCCGCTGTAAAAGTGAAGGATAAGATAAAAGTTGTGGGATTTCCGGGAGGCACATTTTCCTATACCGAAGGTGTAGTTTCGAGCATCAAAGGAAGTGAAAATACAGATTTATTTGATGTGTCGGCAGGAGCATGGCCGGGCAATAGTGGCGGTGCATTGTTCAATCAGAACGATCAGCTCATAGGCATCGTAACGCTCAAAGGTAAACATTCCGTAAACGATGGCAAAACCTACGCGCTCAAGATTGACAAGATAAAACGCGAGCTGCAAGCCAAAGGCTTTCAGTTGTGAGCATATCAAAACTTCAGAAAAGCAAAAAAAGGTCGATAATATTATCGGCCTTTTTTTATAGACGCATAAATGGACACCAGAACTACGCCCTCGTTGCCCATACCCATTGCCATTCTGTGGTTTTGTTCGCGCCCGTTAATGCAGTAGGTGATGTGCTTGCGGCGGATTCCTTTGTCTTGTATTTGTCATGGTCGAACACCGATAGGCACAGGCTGATTGTGGTGGAGTCGGGCGAGCAAGATTTTTGATTTTATGCGAAATTTCCTGCGTGGTTGTGCCTGCCGTCCGAGGCATTCGGGCGTTTTATAACAGTAATCGCGGAATGCTTCTCTGCCGCTTTCTCACTGGCAAGATTACGGAATGTTTTTTTTCGATTTGCCGGCTATCCGGACTAATAGTGTTACATTATGCGGTTATAAGCGAGTGCTTTATTTGTCTTTGCCATCTCAAAGGCAACTTTGAGTTCGAGTAATACCCCGCTTTTCTTTTTGTTTTGGATAGGAAAGTGTCTTTTCAATAAAATTACATAAATTGCGCTACGAAAATTCTGTTACAATATTTTTGTAACGAAGGATTTGTAATAAAAAACGATTTGAAAATGAACACGTTAGAAAATCCTTTTGTAGTTTCCGGCTATTTCGGAAAGGAATATTTCTGTGATAGAGAGGTGGAAAGTGCTATGATACTCGATGCTTTGCGAAACCAACGGAATGTGGTTTTGTCGGCTCCAAGAAAAATGGGTAAAACCGGCTTGATTCATCAAGTTTTTGAAATGGTAAAAAACGATAAGAATTTGACCACCATTTATTTGGACATCTTCTCGACACAGTGCCTTGCCGATTTTGTGCGTCTTTTTGCCTCTGCCGTGCTTGGAAAACTTGATACAGGTTCGCAAAAAGCCATTTCGCAAATAGGAAAGTTTTTTTCCGGATTGAAACCCACGTTCGGCATTGATACACTGACAGGTTTGCCGCAAGTGTCGGTTACCGTAACCGAGGAGCAGAAGGAAAGTTCGCTGAAAGATGTGTTCGAATATCTTAAACAAAGTCAAAAGGAATGCTATATTGCCATTGACGAGTTTCAGCAGATTGCCACCTACCCCGAAAAAGGCGTGGAGGCCTTGTTGCGTTCCTACATTCAGTTCTTGCCCAACGTGCATTTTATTTTTGCAGGCAGCAAGCAACATCTGTTGCAGGAAATGTTCTGCTCGGCAAAACGACCATTTTATCAAAGTGCGCAAATTGTTTCTATCTTGCAGATTAACAACGAAATATATTATAAATTCGCCCAATCTTTTTTTGAAAAGCGTAATCGAACCTTACCCAAAGAAGTTTTTATGGATTTGTATGAAAAATTTGATGGCTATACGTGGTATCTTCAGATTGTTTTGAATAGGTTATATTCAGTAAATGAAAATATTACAAAAGAAAAAGTTGGTTTGGTGATTTCACAGATTATAATGGAATACACATATTTTTATCAGCAGATGCTCACCACGATTCCTGCGTATTATTCGCACTTATTGCGGGCGATTGCCGAGGAGAATTGCGTGGCGGAAATCACCTCGGGCAATTTTATTACGAAATACAGATTGAAAGCCGCAAGCAGCGTCAGAAGCGCGTTGGATAAACTGCTTATCCATGAATTGGTCTATAAAACCGACAATGGCTATATTGTTTATGACCGATTTATGAACGAATGGTTAAAGACAAGATAAAGTACTGACTGTCAATTACTATAAATCCTTCGTAAATTTTAACCCCATCTTTACCCCTCACCACACGCACATCTTACCGTGCAAGGGGTTGTGTGGTCAGCCGGGTGGTCAGTGTGTCCTGCAAATTCGTTTTTTGCAAAACCTGCTGTTGAATATCAGTAATTTACCATTCGAAGTGGCTCAAAAATTGGCGAATTTTTTTTTTGAGGGTGAAAGTTGAGGGGGATAGGTTATCCCTATCACCAACCATTATATCAACAGCATTATTACAGATAAGTTGTTTTTCATCAAAGCAGAAGTTTATATTACATTCAATGGACGCTATTTTGTGGCACAAAAAGTGATGGAGTCAGGAAAATAAAAAAGCGGTTGCCTGATTTTGGCAACCGCTTTCTGTTATAAAATACGATAACAATTTACAATCCGAAAGCCTTTTTTACTGTATCAACGTAATCAAGTTTTTCCCATGTAAACAGTTCAACCTCAACCTCTTTCTTTCCCAAATAAGCCGATTCAAAAACTTTTTTAACAGTTTTTGGCTCGCGTCCCATGTGTCCGTACGATGCTGTTTCCTCGTAAATCGGGTTGCGCAGTTTCAATCTGTCCTCGATAGCTGCAGGGCGCAGGTCGAAAATTTCTGACACTTTTTGCGCTATTTCGCCATCGCTCAATTTAACTTTCGATGTGCCGTATGTGTTCACAAACACTCCAACAGGGCGAGCCACACCAATGGCGTATGCCACTTGCACCAAAGCCTCGCTTGCAACACCGGCTGCAACAAGGTTTTTAGCTATATGCCGTGCTGCGTATGCGGCTGAGCGGTCAACTTTTGATGGGTCTTTACCTGAGAATGCGCCACCGCCGTGCGCGCCTTTGCCACCGTAGGTGTCAACAATAATTTTGCGCCCTGTCAGACCGGTATCGCCATGTGGGCCACCAATCACAAATTTACCTGTTGGGTTAACATGCAAAATAAATTTATCGTCGAAAAGAGCTTGAACGCGAGCTGGCAATTTAGCAATGGTACGCGGAATCAGTATCTCGCGAACATCTTGCTTAATTTTTGCCAACATTGGCTCATCGGCATCAAACTCATCGTGCTGCGTCGATACTACAATTGTATGTATTCTAACAGGCTGGTTATCATCGTTATACTCAATTGTAACCTGACTTTTTGCATCAGGGCGCAAGTAGGTCATCACTTTTCCCTCACGGCGGATTGCCGCCAATTCAACCAGTAATTTGTGCGACAACTCGAGCGACAGAGGCATATAGTTGTCGGTTTCAGAGCAGGCGTAGCCAAACATCATTCCCTGGTCGCCGGCGCCGACGAGGTCGATGGGGTCGGTGGTGCGCCCGGCCTGCGCATCGTAGCTCTCGTCCACGCCCTGGGCGATGTCGGGGCTCTGGTCGTGGATCATGTTGATGACGCCGCAGGTCTCGCAGTCAAAGCCGTACTTGGCGCGGTCGTAGCCGATGTCGCGGATGACGCCGCGGGCAATCTTCTGGATGTCCACATAGCAAGTGGTGCTGATTTCGCCCATAATATGCACCAGACCGGTAGAGGCTGTGGTCTCGCAGGCTACGCGGCCCATGGGATCCTGTTCCAGAATGGCGTCGAGTACGGCATCGGAAATCTGGTCGCAGATTTTATCCGGATGTCCCTCGGTAACGGATTCGGAC
>CALBPW010000522.1 GCA_937899145.1 uncultured Bacteroidota bacterium | reverse complement strand
CTTTTTGACACAGATTTTTGGATAGACCCTTAAAATCAAACGAAACCGGAAATTTTTAGTGTTCCAATTTCTTTGGACAGTTTTTCTTCGTTCTTAATATAATTGCTTTTTAATGGCAAACAATTATTGCACACCAATATGTCAGCATACATAAGTTGCAACTGAACAATCAACCGGGCAGTGTTAGAAATTAATATCATAACTTATTATAAAAGGACACTAAAGTTGTTAACTTTCCAAAAAAAATCCAACACATGCAATACACTGAGACTCAACTGATTTTCAAGCCAGCAACACCCGAAAACCGCGAAATTTTGTCGGCTTTGCTTGCCGAGGTTGGCTACGATAGCTTTATGGACACACCAACAGGACTGTCGGCGTACATAATAACCTCAAATTTTGACGCCGCCGCTACAATGGCCGCCATCGAGCCAGTCAGGTCGATATTTGAACAGTTAAATATTGTAAATAAGCCTGTTCCTGATGTTGATTGGAACGCCGAATGGGAGAAAAATTTTACTCCAATTACCATTGATGACAAATGCCGGATTCGCGCTCCTTTTCACGAGTATGATGCTAATTATCAGCTTGATATAATCATCGAACCCAAAATGTCATTTGGCACAGGGCATCATGCCACAACCACGCTAATGATTCGCCAATTATTTGATATTGAACTTGATAACAAAACCATACTTGATATGGGTTGCGGAACAGGCGTACTTGCCATTGCCGCACTCAAACTTGGCGCAGCATCAGCAATTGCCATCGACATCGACCATTGGTCGGCAGTGAATGCCGAAGAAAACGCGTTGCGCAACAATGTGCAAATGGCTGTTATTGAGGGCGGCGCGGAACAAATAAACGATAAATTTGATGTTATTTTAGCAAACATCAATCGCAATATTCTGCTTGAACAAATGCCCGCCTATGCCACCGCTCTCAACGCTAACGGCACATTGTGTTTAAGCGGTTTTTACAAAACTGACATAGATATTTTAAAAGAAAAAGCACAATCGCTAAATTTGCATTTTGTTAGTCAGATTGAACGCGATGAATGGGTATCGCTTAAATTTGAAAAATAGCAGAAAATAAAACTGTCTATTTTTCTAACAATCAACAAAATAAAAATTTATCTGATGAAAAAGATTCTGATTGTACCAATATTGTGGCTATCGGCAATTATAGCAGTTGCACAAACAAAAACAATGGCATTTACACCTGAGCCATACGCCTTTATGAACGAATTGAAGGCATTTTTCTCAAAATCAGACGCCAATGCCGAAAGCGGGAAATTGCTACTCAAAGAATTTGCGCCATATTGGCACGGCGGCGCATTTACCGAAGAGCAACAACAAAAGATATATGAAGTTGCAAATCAGATGCTTGCGCGGCGAGCACGTAACTTCCCTCAAATTTTCGATTACATAAACGCTCTGCTTGTTTTCTGTCAAGAAAATGGCACGCAGCAATCAAATTACACCGAATGGTTCAATGGCTTAAACTCAATAGTTTACGACAAATCGATGAAGCTAAACGACATCGATAAATACATTGTCAGCATCATCTATATGCTACGCGATAAGGCTATCTACACCAGTGGCAGCATGAAGTGGATAAGCAGCAATAACCACTTCGAAATCAACAAGATAAACGATACAGTCTGTTATTATTTCAACAATTTGGATTTAACTTGCCGCCAGCGGAAAGACAGCATCGTCATCTACAACACAAAAGGCATTTACAATCCCATTTCAAACGTTTGGAAAGGCGGACAAGCTACGGTTTATTGGGACAAAGCCGGAATTTCGCGCGACACATCGTGGGCTGAAATCGACTCGTACAGAATATTGATGACACGCGCGTCGTACACAATTAAAGATGTGGTTTTCTATCATTTAGGATACTTCGATTACCCACTTATGGGGACCATCACCGATAAGGTAACTGAAACCAACAAAGCAGGAATTGTATCTTATCCACAATTCCGTTCCGATGAAAAGACCTTCGATATTGATAATCTTTTTGAAGATATTCATTACTACGGCGGTTTTACAATTATGGGCGACAAAATCGCCGGCACAGGAACAAGTACAAATCCAGCGCGCATGTCGGTTATGCGCGACGTTCAATACGTTAATAATCAAGGCGATACTGTAATTGACAAGCAACTGTTTCTTGAGGCGTATTCAGAATATTTCGGCATCAGAAAAAATGGATTTGTATCAAACGATGCAAAAATCAACATCTACATCGACCGCGATTCAATTTACCACCCGGGTTTAACATTAAAATATTACAACGACAAAAAAGAATTTAACCTGATTCGCGACAACAACCCTGCCAATATGGAGCGCAGCCCTTACTACGACTCGTATCACGATATGGAAATGGACTTTGGACAACTAAGTTGGAAGATGAACGACACCAAAATATATTTTAGCAATATTTTGGGCAGCAGCATCAGTATGGCTAAGTTTGAATCAGAAAATTTCTTTAACTCAGAGCGTTACTACGAGGACCAAGGCTTGGAGGACATTCACCCATACATTCAGCTGCGCAACTATGTTAAACGCTCGGGCAGCGAAGAATTTTACGCCGAAGATTTTGCAAAATTCATTCGACAAGGTTTAGTAACTACTAAACGTTTGCTTATCAACCTGACATACAAAGGAATAGTTGATTACGACTCAAAAACCGAAATATGCCGTGTCAAACCTAAAATGTATCGCTATCTGAATTGCATTGTCGACCGCATCGACTACGACCTTATCCACTTTGAATCGCAAACGACATCGGGCAATGTAAACGCCGTACTCGACCTGATGAACATGAATTTAGCCATTCAAGGCGTGCCAGAAGTTAGCGTGAGCGACCGCCAGAATGTAACTTTCTACCCAAAAAACCAAGAAATTCTGGTAAAGAAAGATTTGTGTTTCGATTTTAGCGGCACCATCGAAGCAGGTATGTTCACTTTTTATGGCAACAATTTCAAATTCAACTACGCCGATTTTATGGTTGAACTGAACAAAGTTGACTCGCTGAATATCAAGGTAAAATCAGGCATTGACGGCTACGGGCGACAAATGCTATCGAAAGTGCAAAGCACGATTGAAAACATCACCGGCAAACTTAAAATTGATGAGCCCGACAACAAATCGGGACGCAAAAACTTGCTTCAATACCCGATTTTTGCAAGCGAAAAAGACTCGTATGTGTATTATGACGCACCCACAATTCAAGGAGGCAAGTACACTCGCGACACATTCTATTTTCAGGTTTACCCCTACACCATCGACAGTTTGAACAGTTTTTCGACCGAGGGCATGGGATTCGAGGGAGAACTTCATTCGGCCGATATAATTCCAGTTATCAAGCAAAAACTTGTTCTTCAAGAAGATAACTCATTAGGATTTGTGCAAAAATCGCCCGGCAACGGATACGTCGCTTATCGTGGCAAAGGCCGATTTTACAACAATGTTTGGCTTAGCAACCAAGGATTCCGAGGCGACGGGCGTATCGACTACCTTGACTCGAAAATTGAATCGGACGATTTTGTCTTCTTCCCCGACTCAACCAACGGCATAACAACATCGATGAACATAGCACAGAAGCCCGGTGCGCACACCGATGTGGCAGCAACACGCGTTTATATGCACTGGGAACCATACAACGACAACATCGCCTTCAACGATTTAGGATTGCCAATGCTCATGTATGGCGGACAAGTCGCTTTCTTAGGCAAACTTAACTATAATCCAAAAAATATTGATGGTTCAGGAACTGTCGAACTATACGACGCCAAAATGCGTTCCGCTCGCTTCGACTTTGCAGTATCAAGTTTCAGCAGCAAAAACACATCACTCGAAATAAAATCGTATCAGCCTGAAAAACTTGCACTTACAACCGAGAATTTACAAGCCAATGTTGATATGTCTAAAAAAATTGCCGACTTTAAATCGAATACAGGAAATGGCAGAATTGACTTGCCCGAAAATCTTTATGCAGCTTGGATAGAAGGATTTTCGTGGAAGATGTTAGACAAAAAATTGCAGTTCACATCAACAGGCTACACTCGCACATTTGACAATGGTCGCATACGCGAAATTATACCAAGCGAAAGGCAAACCGCACTTAAAGGCTCTTTGTTCCTATCAATTCATAAAGGGCAAGATTCGCTCAACTGGGTATCGCCCGTTGCCGATTTCGACCTGAATACCAATATAATATCGGCACATAAAGTAGAACTAATTGCCGTTGCCGACGCGCACATTATGCCAGGCGATGGTGAAGTAACAGTGCAACCTATGGCGAAATTACGCACCCTCAACAATGCCAACTTACTGGCTAACACTGAAACTCAATATCACAAATTCCAGAAAGTTGCTGTTGATATCTTGTCGCGCAAGCAATTCTACGGCCATGGCGACTACACCTACACCGAGAGCGACGGCACAGTTGAATTCATCAGTTTCGACCCTATAGCCGCCGATTCAACCGGGCAAACCTACGCTATCGGCAAAATCACTCGCGACGAAGATTTCAGCCTTTCACCCGACTTCAGCTACATGGGACAAGTGCGGATGACAGCCGCCAACCCGCTACTACACTACACCGGTTCAACCAAGATGCACCACGGTTGCCAACTTACCGAAAGCTGGATCAAATTCGATTCTGAAATCGACCCTACCGATGTTTATATTCCGATAGATGAGCAACCCATGAGCCACGGTGATGAATTTTTGATTTCAGGTGGCGTTATGGGTACTGATTCCATTTATGCCTATCCTGCGTTCCTGTCGCCCCGCAATTGGTATAGCAACGTCCCCGTAACACCAGCCAAAGGATATCTGCACTACAACGACAAGCAATCGGCATACGAGATAGCCTCAAAAGAGCGGATCGAAAACCCTGACAGCTTAGGTAATTATCTGTGCATCAAGAAAAATGGTTGCACAATTAATTCAGACGGAAACATCAATTTGGTAGCAAATTTAGGCAGAATAGAGATGGTGAACAAAGGCAAAACAACCTACGACCTTGCCTCCGACAAATATCTGCTTGATATGATTGCAACCCTGAACTTTTATCTGCCACCTGAAGCTCTGAAACTTGTCGCCGATACGCTTGCAAGCCTGCAGCTCGCACCTGCAAGCCTCATCAGCGACACTTACACCAAGGGCGTGCGCGAAATTATCGGTACCGCCGAAGCTAAAAAAATGTTTAACGAGCAAAAGATTTTTGGAACACTCAAAGAAATTCCCGCACCACTCAACACAACAGTAATGTTTTCGGAACTGCACATGACATGGAACAAACGCTCAAATTGCTGGCAAAGCACCGGCGACTTAGGAATTGCCAACTTCAATGGCGCTCAAATTAACAAAAAAGTGAAAGGAACATTTGAAGTTGAACGCAAGCGCAGTGGCGATGGAATGACGCTCTACCTTGAAATATCGCCCGACTTGTGGTATTTCTTCAGCTACCGTCGCGGCTTTATGCGCGTGCTGAGCAGCTACAAACCATTTAACGATATTATCTTCTCAATAAAAGGCAGCGACCGCAAATTGCCAGCTAAACGCGGCGAGGCATCGTACATGTTTATGATGGCAGAAAACAAAAAGAGAAACGACTTCTTAAAACACCTACAAGGAATTGAAATTGAAGAAGATAACAATATAGATTTTGAAGAAGACGAAACCGATGAAGGAGTAACCGGCGAATCAGAAAATGAGTCAGAATCAAAAACAGAATCAGAAAATGAAGGCAAAGAATAAATTTAAACGCATTGCGATAAAAATAGGCAGCAACGTACTTGCACAAGCCGATGGCGCACTCAACGAAAGCCGAATAGCACACCTTGTCGAGCAAATATCGACCATAAAAAAGACGGGAACCGATGTTATTGTAATCTCATCGGGAGCAGTGGCGGCCGGACGAAGCCAAGTTGCAGTTTCAAAGAAAACCGAACTTGTGGCAGCCAAACAACTTTGGGCTGCCGTTGGACAGGTAAAACTTATGTCGCTTTACACACAACTGTTTGGCAATCAACAATTACAATGTGCACAAGTGCTAACAACAAAAGAAAATTTTAGCGACCGCAGGCACTATCTGAATATGAAAAACTGCATCACAACGATGCTCGACAACAATGTCATTCCTATTGTAAATGAGAACGATACAATATCGGTTACCGAACTGATGTTTACCGATAACGACGAACTTTCGGGACTCATCGCCTCAATGATGAACTGCGATTCACTTTTCATTCTCTCAAACATTGATGGTGTTTTTACCGGCGCACCAGACAACGCTGATTCCGAACTAATTAGAGAAATCAACGCTGATTTTTCTTCGCTACAAAAATACATCGCGCCAACAAAATCGGGATTTGGACGTGGCGGAATGCTTACCAAATGCTCTATTGCCACAAAAATTGCGAGCGAAGGCATCAATGTTTACATAGCCAACGGCACTAAAAACAACATTTTGCTCGACATCATCGGCAATCGGATTAAAGATTTCACACATTTTGTTCCGCAAAGCAAAACCACCAGCGTAAAAAAATGGTTGGCACACTCACAGTCATTCGCCAAAGGTTATGTAACTGTCAATCAAGGTGCTGCTGACGCGCTGCTTGGCGCTCAACCAACAAGTCTGCTATTTATCGGCATTGTCAGCGTTGACGGCAGCTTTGAAAAAGGCGATATTGTTGGCATTTTAGGGCCTGATGGCGAAAAAATTGGCATCGGGAAAGCAATGTACGACTCGGCCACTGCAGCCGAAATGATTGGCAAAAAGCAACGCCGGCCGTTTGTGCATTACGATTATTTGGTACTAAATTGAATGACTCATAAGATTAGAAAAGAATAATAACTATGTCGCGCAAAAAAAATCAGAAAACGCTGTTTGAAAATGTTGAAATAACCGATATTGCCGCCGAAGGTATGGCAATGGGACATTACGATGGGATGGTGGCTTTTGTGCCCCTTGCCATTCCGGGCGATGTGGTTAACATCGAAGGAAAAATCAAGCATAAGCGATATATCGAAGGGCGCGTGGTCAGCTATGTGAAACTGAGCGACAAACGCATCGAGCCTTTTTGCCGGCATTTTGGAACTTGCGGCGGCTGCAAATGGCAAATTCTGCCATACGATATGCAAATTGCTTGGAAACAAAAGCAAGTTATTGATAATCTGACACGTATCGGCCACCTTGAATTGCCTGAAATATCACCAATTTTAGGTAGCAAAAAGACGCGCGAGTATCGCAATAAACTTGAATTCGCATTTTCGCCACTACGCTGGTTATCCCCTGAGCAACTGCAAGACACAAACATCGAGCAGCGTTCTCTTGGATACCACCTCCCGCGCTTTTTTGATAAGGTTGTCGATATACACGAATGTCCGCTAATGCCTGCTCCTGTTGACGGGATTCGCAATAAACTGAAGCAATTCGCAATCGACAACAACATCAGTTTTTACCATCAACGCGAGCATACAGGATTGCTACGCAATGTGGTTATCCGCAACTCAAACACTGGCGGACTGATGGTGATTTTGATAGTATCAGAAGACGACAAACAAAAAATAAGTTTGGCACTTGGTTTTTTGAAGAAAGAATTTCCGCAGATAACATCGCTAATGTATATGATAAACAATAAATTAAACGATTCATATAGCGATTTGCCAGCATTTCTATACGCAGGCGACGACCA
Source organism: uncultured Bacteroidota bacterium (assembly GCA_937899145.1). Taxonomy (GTDB): domain Bacteria; phylum Bacteroidota; class Bacteroidia; order Bacteroidales; family SZUA-534; genus RUG13583. The sequence goes on along the minus strand of CALBPW010000522.1, from coordinate 1,878 downwards.
TATAATTGGCGAGATGAACGGATTGCGATTTAAAATTGGGCCAAACTCGTTTTACCAAACCAATACCGACCAAGCAACTGTTTTGTACGGCGCAGCAAAAGAGTTTGCCGAACTAACTGGAAATGAAGTTGTTTACGACCTATACACCGGCACTGGCACCATCGCTTGTTTTGTAGCCGACAAAGCAAGCAAAGTGATTGGAATTGAATATGTTGAAGATGCCATTGCCGATGCCAGAGTAAACGCACAAATGAACAACCTCAGCAACCTCGATTTTTTTGCAGGCGACATGAAAGATGTGCTAACCGACAAGTTTATTGCCGAACATGGCGCACCCGATGTCATCATCACCGACCCTCCGCGCTCGGGCATGCACCCCGATGTTGTGCAAACCATCTTAAACGCAAACCCTAAACGCATTGTTTATGTCAGTTGCAACCCAGCCACACAAGCGCGCGACCTTGCAATGATGAGCCAACAATACCGCATTGCGAAAGTGCAGCCTGTCGATATGTTTCCGCAAACACATCACGTTGAAAATGTGGTGCAGCTGATTAGAATTTAGGAATTAAGACTCAAAATGTGAAAAAATAAGAATTTAATAAATTCTGACTTCCAAATCCCAAATCATTTGTCAAGTTCCTCGTAGATAGAATTTTGGCTAATAAATTCAGGTACAATAACCTTCATTTGTCGAACAACACCCGTATTGTCTTGTTCTTTAATCAGCTCAATAAACTCATCAATTTTTGAGTTTGCCTCGTCGTGGTTATACTCACGCACTTTGGCAACCATAATTTGCGGGTGCGGGGTTGGAATTGTATTCTCCTTATTTGCAAGCAGTTCCTCGTAAAGTTTCTCTCCCGGACGCAATCCGGTAAATGCTATCTGAATATCCTTACCAAGTTGCAAACCAGATAGTTTAATCATCTTTTTAGCCAAATCGACAATTTTCACCGACTCTCCCATATCGAAAATGAAAATCTCGCCACCTTTGCCCGACGCGCCAGCCTCCAAAACTAATTGACAAGCCTCTGGAATGGTCATAAAATAGCGAGTTATTTGTGGGTGAGTAACAGTTACCGGGCCTCCACTTTCAATTTGTTTTTTGAATCGCGGAATGACGGAACCGTTTGAACCTAAGACATTTCCAAATCGCGTAGTAATGAAAAGTGTTTTCGATTTTCCATTGAGCGACTGTGTGTAAATTTCAGCAATCCGCTTCGACGCTCCCATCACATTTGTCGGGTTGACAGCCTTGTCGGTTGAAACCATCACAAAGCGTTGTACACCGTATTTTATGGCTGTATCGGCTATCAGGCGTGTTCCAAGAACATTGTTGCGGACAGCCTCAACCGGGTTGTTTTCCATCATTGGCACGTGCTTGTAAGCGGCTGCGTGATACACAATGTTCGGCTGATATTTTTTAAACACTTCTTCAACGCGTTGTTCGTCAGTAATATCACCAATAACAATTGTTATGTTGCTTGCCGACGAATCCCGCAATTCCATTTCAATGTCGTACATTGGAGTTTCGGCTTGGTCGAAAAGCACAATATTTTTTGGCTCGAAGCGGATAAGTTGGCGCACAATCTCGCTACCTATTGAGCCGGCCGCGCCAGTCACCATCATTGTCAATCCTTTTACTTGGCTTTGAATGCGGGCAAAATCGAGCTGAATAGGATTGCGCTCAAGCAGGTCTTCAATTTTGATATTTTTAATCTGTTTCGAACTTAATTCGCCATTTATCCATTTTTCAACTTTTGGCACATTAAGTATTGTCAGCCCACTATTTAAGCCAAGTTCAATTATTTCTTGCTTCTTTTCTAACGACGGAAAAGGCTTTGCCAAAAGAAGATTTTTCGCATTAAGCTCCTC
>CALBPW010000521.1 GCA_937899145.1 uncultured Bacteroidota bacterium | reverse complement strand
CCTAAACCATAAATCATTGTTTGGCCAGCTAAACCATTAAAAAACTTTGAAATTGAAACTTTATTCATAGATGCAAAAATATAATTTTGTTGAATTATTGAATCGGACAAACGCCGAATAGACGAATCAGATAATCGACTTTGCAATTCAAAACAAAAAACAATCACCTGTCATAAAAAATCCAATCACACATTAATATTATATATATTTTTTAATTAAATAAAAAATGATGGTTATAATGGTTTGGTGAATTTGTGAATATAAAATCTTAAAAAAATTTGGATTTTTTAAACCAACTGAAAAAGCAATTCTATTTAACAATTTTTCATTTTTTACTTCTGCTTAAAATCAACTGATTGACTACTGAAATCAACCGATTGTTAATAACCTGAATGTTGTTAATTATTAGTGTTGGTTTCTTGCCAAAAGCATTAAAGAATGTTGATTTTTTGCGATTAAAAATGCGATTAAAAAATTTGCGTTTTCTGATTTTTGTATAATTCGTCAATAAAATTAAAAAGCAAAAAAATTTAAACTAAAAATATCAACACAGCAAAAGTTAGGTTATTAACAGTTTAACATAATATGTATTTTTTGATTATCAATCACATAACAAAAGACGTAATTATAATTCGATTGATTTTAAGAAAATTAACAGGTGTTGAAAACTATGATATTCGTCAGTTAAAAAACTATCTTGTGAGCAAAACAAACTAATATTCAACAACTTTTATATTTTAGTTGCAAATAACAATATACATTTGTGTTGTGTTAAATTTTTTGTTCAGAGTAAATAAAAAAATATGAAAATCAGCAAAATAGTTTCAGCTTTAGTTTTATCGGTTTTAAGTTATAATACAATAAATGCTCAACAAGAACAATGCTTTGCAGTTGGCGAAAATATCAGAATGACAATAGGTTACACACTTGGTTTTATCGAACTTAAAGCAGCTCAAGCCAACATAACAGCCGAAAAAACTATTTATGATGGTAAAGATGTTATGAAACTCGAAATTGGCAGCAAAACCATAAAAGCATTCAAGGCATTTAAAGTGCGCGACACATTGCGTGCGTTTGTTGAACCAGAAACACTTTATCCTTATTTTACGCAGGTTCAATCGCACGAAGATGATTATTTTTCATCTTACCAAACAACTTACATAAAAGACCAAAATGCTAAAAATCAATTACATATACAAAAATTTAAACGCAATGGACTTAGTAAAGACACTACAATAACTTCTGAAAAACTTTATTTAGATGTTGTTTCGATACTTTATCAACTTCGTAATACCGATTTCAGCAAAATAAAAATTAATCAAAAAACGCCAATGCCATCGGTTTTTCATCTTGAACTTTACGATCTTTATTGGCGATATGCGGGCAAAGAAAAAATCACAATTAAAAAGGGAGAAACCTACAATTGCATAAAAGTTTGCCCATGTTTTGTTGAAGGAAATTTGTTTGACAAAGGCGAAGTGATGACCATTTGGCTTACCGACGACGAAAACAGAATTCCAATTTTAGTAGAATCGAAACTTAAAATAGGAAGCATCAGAGCGGTTATGGAAAATGTGAAAGGCAATAAATATCCATTAACATCGAAGATTGAAAAGAAATAAACATTGTTAAGTTTGTAGCCAAAAATCTGACTTGATGAAATCGGTATATATAATAGCAATTTCAGCGGCAATTATTTTATTTACAAGTAGTTGTGCAAAACAAGCATCGCCAACAGGAGGACCAAAAGATACTGAACCGCCGGTACCACTGCGTAGTATGCCAGTTAATTACGCGACAAATTATAAAGGAAAAAAATTCATTGTTGAATTTAATGAATTTATCGACCTAAAGAATGTAAATCAAGAACTTATAGTATCACCACCCGTCGAAAAAAAGCCAAAAGCAGTAATGCGAGGCAAAAAAATGGTGGTGCGCATCAACAATGAATTGAAAGATAGCACAACATATAACTTTAACTTTTTCAATTCGATAGCCGATTTAAACGAAGGAAATGTGCTTGAAAATTTTCAATTTGAATTTTCGACAGGCGAAACATTTGATTCAACTTATTTGGGCGGGCAATTGATAAATTCGTTTAACGGAAAACCAATTGATGGTGCATACATAATGTTATACAGGCAGTTAGATGATTCAACACCACGTACGACAAAACCAGAATGCGTTGGAAAAACCAATAAAGAAGGATATTTTATTGTGCCAAATATGCGTCCCGTCCCTTATTATATCTTTGCACTTAAAGATATGAATAACAATATGTTATTTGATTTACCAAATGAGTCGATAGCATTTTCAGATAGTTCATTTTTGCCATCATTTCGTCCGATGGAGGTTGAAGACACATTGCGCTTAATTGAATCGGTTTCAAGAAATAAAAAAGACACCGCTTTTCGCGATTCAATTCATCGTTACAGATCGGAAGAGCGTC
>CALBPW010000520.1 GCA_937899145.1 uncultured Bacteroidota bacterium | reverse complement strand
CCCTACACGACGCTCTTCCGATCTATCAAGATGGTAAAAAGGTTTTCAAATATGCTGTTACCAATATGGCAAAAGTGTCGGTTGATATTATGAAACGCAACAACATCACCGCTGACGATTTGGCTTGGCTTGTACCTCATCAAGCCAACTTGCGTATCATTGACGCCGTGGCTCACGAGATGGAACTGTCACCCGAAAAAGTGATGGTGAACATACAAAAATATGGCAACACCACCTCGGCAACCATACCACTCTGCCTGCACGAGTGGGAAAACCGATTGCACAAAGGCGATAACATCATTCTGACATCGTTTGGCGCTGGCTTTACTTGGGGCGCAATCTACCTGAAATGGGCGTACTGATTGAGGTTAAGTTTTAAACCTAATAGTTTTTTAAAAGATAGGAGTTAGTCTCTATTTGAGGCTGACTCTTTTTTTTGAGGGAGAAATTTTAAATTTTTTACTGAAAACAGACAGTTACCCACAAACCACACAACAATTTGATTAATAGCAAAATAGGTGCGATTTTATTGGAATAAAACTGCAGAAAATTGTAATTTAGAAGCATAAAACTTGCAATTTTTAGAGTCATGCATAAGCCGTCAGCACAAACAAAAAGCCCGGCACTATTTTGGGATTTAGAAACAATGCCCGACCCAAAACTCCGCTCAAACACAATATGATTCGAACGATTAAACAAATTTGGGACGAAAACTCCAACTCTTGGATTTGCACACTAACCGAAGCACCGGCAAACTACACAAAACAGCAAATTACTGATGCCTTAGATATGGATTCAAAAACAACGAAAAACAAAAAATGAAGTGTTCCGCCGTGTATAGCGTAATTAATTGATTTTCAGAAGACATTTGTCATTACCACCCAAAGCGGACAGGTTATCTGCAACAGAATTTGCCTAACTCTAAATTATAATCCGACATCACTACGGAGCGGAAACTGAACTATAGGCCAATAAAAAAGTCGGGTAGAAATGGTTCTACCCGACAATTCGGATTTTCCCCAGCAGCTATTTTCCGGAGTAGTTTAACATTATTCTATGTAACTAATTAGGCGGACGGCATTGCCATTGAATTTACCCATATAGTTCGATGTGTTGACGCTATTTGAGCTAAACAGCAGGTTGTAGGCGAATGGTGAGTAATTTATATCATCAGTATTGCCACAATGTATTGATGTCCAATAGTATCCGCAGTTGTTTACACGATTAACATAAGTGTCGTCGCGATAGCCTGCAGCGGGCAAAAAGACAGCGTTTAAATTGTTTTCAAGTATTTCCCATTGTTCGGCAGAGTAGATGTTTACATCCCAAGCGAGATCTTTGTTGGAATTGCTATATGGGATAATCCGAATAGTGTCAGTTCCATTGATATACATGTGCAACTCCAACTCAATTTTTTTGTTGCTGTTTTTATCAAAGATTGAGTCTTTTATCTCGTATTTGAAGTTGTTGATGCCAGCATTCCAGATGCTGTCGGGCAACAGAATGAGACCTCTTACATTGTTGGCTGTTGCAACAGCAAATAGCTTTGTTGCATTTGTGCGTTTACTGAAAAGGCAATCGAAATTATTGGCAGTTGGGGTGCGCCAGTTGCGGTTGGCACCATTCTTAAAGGTGTTGTAGACTCCCCAATCGGCATTGGCATAGTCGCCTGTCAGGTCGCACGAGTTGCCCACGCCATAGTTTTTGTTGGCATCGTCGGAGTCGGTTCCGGCAGACCAAGGCTGATACGATTTTGCGCCACTATCCCAACCGCTTGTTCCCCAGCCAAAAAGGTCAATCCAGCCGTTCAGTTTTTTGCCGATGTTGCAGTTGCTTTCGCCAATAATATCATATTGATTGTTGGCAAAACGCCACTCGTTGGTTGCTGCGCGGTATTGTAAGTTTCCTTGCGAGAAGATAGCTTGTTTGTATTTTTTTGTTCCGTCAATTAATTCAACCGAGAATCTGCCTTTCAGTTCGGTGGTATTAAAATTGTCATCGTTGACAATTGGATAGTTTTGTTTTTCAGGTTTTACGGTATCATCATCTTTTTCATCGCACGCGGTAAATATTAGTGGGGCGAATGAAAGTAAAAATAATAACTTCTTCATTTTTTAAAGGGTTTTAATGTTTTTACAAATCAGCACCACAAAAAAATGTTGGAGTCAGATGCACACATAAAAAAAGCGTGGTGCCTCCATATCGCTCTATTTTAGTTAGTTTGTGGGTCTGGACTCCCTTAATCATCCAAAATATGACGTACTAAAAAGCCCACGCTACCGCGTGAGCGCCGTCGGCTTAACTTGGATGATTTCTTTGAAATTGTCCAGATTCCAAACTAACCAAGAATTGCTGATAACGCTTTTTCCTTAATATCTTAAAATGCGTGCTTTGTCTTTAATTTTATCTCATAAGCATTTTCGTTTTTGTAACTAACAATTACAAATGTAGAAATAAAGATTTGCCATAGATACC
>CALBPW010000519.1 GCA_937899145.1 uncultured Bacteroidota bacterium | reverse complement strand
GCCGCACTCATCGCAGAACTTGCCTGTGTTACCTTCGTGACCGCAAGAAGGGCAGGTCCACGTTGCAGACTGCTGTTCGGGACGCTTTGTGCCACAATCGTTGCAGAACTTGCCGGTGTTGCCGGCGTTGCCGCAAGAGGGGCATTTCCAACCGCTCTCGGTGGCTGTTGGTGCTTCTTCTGCGTTCTGTTCAACATACTCTTCGGTATCTTTGTTTTTACGGGCATTGCCATCAAGTGAATTTTCAACAGCTTTATTTGCCTCTTTTTCAACTTTGTGTTCAACGGCACGCTCGACACCGCGTTTGGCCGCATTGTTTAGGCGGTTCATATTTATTTGGGCATCTGCAGCTACCGTTGCAAAAACTACTGAAAATACAATCAGAATAATCTTTTTCATGTTATAACTATTTAATTGTTAATGATATTTATTTAAATTAATGATTACCAGCCATTTGAAACCATACTAAAATCGGTGGCGTTCAGATATAGTATGTGTTCGTTGCGGTTGAGGCTAAGAACTACAAGGTATTCGCCTTTACGATACGAAACGTCAATGGTTGTTCCTTCTTCCCATTTGTTATGCTCTTTCTGGAATCCGGCTTTTTCGAGCCGCGCGCAATATTTGTCGAAACCTTTGGGTGTGAAAGCAAAGTATCGGTATTCGTGTCTGTCCCAGTGGATGTCGGCTGGTTTGTTTTTGCCGTCGAAACTGCGGTCGCTGTTGTATTCCCAATTGTCGCCGCCTTTGTGTTCCAAAACGCTGGCACCCCAATTGTCGCCTTCAGGATAGCCTTCTATGGGCATCGGCACACCATCGAACGACTCTTCGTGGTTCATATTGTGTGGGATAAAAACAAGCCAATACAGATATTCGTTGTCGCCAATGAGTGATTTTCGGCAGGTCATGTAGGCGTAATAGTCGTTGCTGAACATTTCCCACTTGTAGTCAGAACCTTTGGCCATCTCGTCAAGTTTATAGGCCGATGGCCTGCGTGTGGGGGTGAATCCGTTGTTTTTCAGTTCGTTGAGCAGATAGTCCATCAACTCAATGCTGGCACAGCAAGCCATATCGTAAAAAACAAGATGCGGATTTCTGCTTGAAACCTCGTACAATCCGAACTGCCTATCTCTCATCAAATCAGTAATATCCAACGGGCGATAGTTCATTTGCAACTCACGCAACTTGATGTTTTCGGGCTTTTTTGGGAACGTTTTTGGCATTACGTAATCGTCCCAATATTCAAATACGGCGAATGTCCCATCAGCCTGGTAATAGTCCCAGCCTTACATTTGGTATTCTGTACGCGGATATTTGATTGGCGACTTGCGTATGAACTCCCACGTTGCCTCTTTCGATGTGCGGCTGAAGGCGGGGTCGTTCCGTATGTTGTAGTGCAAGGCGTCGAGGCGGGCTTCTTCTTCAATCAATTTCAGTTGTGCCGCCAATGCCGCGTTTTTTGCTTGCCGCTCGGCATCCTTTTTTTCTTGCTCAGTCATTTGCTTTGCGCCGCACTCTGCACAGAATTTGCCAGTGTTGCCACTGTGGTTGCACTCGGCACACGTCCAAGTTGTTGCTGGTTTTGCGCTTGAATTGGTGTTTGAATTCGATTTGTTGTTCGATGACTAGTTTTGCTTCATCACGCCTTGCGCTGCTTTTTGCAATTTGTTCAGATTTATTTGTGCATTTGCACAAGTTGTTGCAATGGCTAACAATGCGACAATTGATACAAATTTTTTCATATTATCGTGTTTTAAAGGTTCCAACAAACTTACTGATTTTTTTGAGTTTACAAAATTTTGCCTCCATTAAATCGACATTAAGTTTTCAAATTGGGGAACCTGTGCGTTTGGCTCTGCAAGTGGCGTAACTGTAACAAACCCAATGTGTCGGTTACCGGATATGTTTACATCGTTTTATTTGAAATATGCGAAAATGCGCGCTATGGGAACTATTGAGTCCTGAACAAAATTCCCAAAGGCATTATATCTTGCGATGAAAGTTAATTACGAAGTTGATATAATGAATGATTTGTTTGAAAATCAGTACATAATCTGAATTCTTTGTGTTTGTTTTATGATAAAAAAAGCAGATTGATATTTTTTGTGTCAATCTGCTGATTATTTATGTGGTATGTTGTTTGCTTATGCTTTAGAACTTAACCTCGCAGCCTAAACCAAATACGCGGTTTGTGCGAGTGAAGGTGTCGCTGATTAGAGGCTCTGTTGATGTTACTTTTTTGTAATCTTCGTAATTGGTTTGGAAGTAAGCTGCTTTAACTTTCACATTTTCAGTAATGTTATAAACAGCACCAAATCCGAAGCTATAAGAGTCAACAACAAACGACATATCGTTCATATATTCGTCGGTAAGTGGGTAGCGAGTGAGTTGCCCACCAGTCGAGATGGTTAGTTTCTCGTTAATATCGTACTCTAAACCGGCAAGATATTCGTTTGTGTTGCCATCGAGTTTTTGTTGAGCATTGTTGTACCATTTAACGTCTTTATCAAAAAAGTGGTGGTAACCAAGATTGATGCGAACATTATCAATAATGCTCCATTCTGCTCCGATGGTAAGCAGTGCTGGCGAGTCTTCGTCAACCTTATCACCGTCGCGGAATTTGTTGACGGCTGGTATTTCGCTGGCTTCATTTACGGTCGAGTTGTTTTTCATCTTCATTTGAGTGCGGAACTCGTATTTAACAGCAAAGTTGAAGCGGTCGAGTTTGTAGTCGATGCCGATAACCGGCGCAAGTCCAAAGCCAGTTTGGTCGCATTGT
>CALBPW010000518.1 GCA_937899145.1 uncultured Bacteroidota bacterium | reverse complement strand
GGAACTATAATAATAATAATAATAATAATAATAATATAAAATCATTACGGGGTTGTTATCTTCTCGACTTTAACAAAGATGGCATTGCCGATAAAATCGAGAATTATCAAAATAAGGAGATTACCGACACAGCTATTTTGAACAAACGCATGAATAAGCGTTTTGTTGTTGAGGCACAACTGAGCAACGCAACAGACAAAGCCGTACTCAACGATGTTAAAAACAAATTGTTTAACTATTTGAACAACGACCCTTGGGTGATTGACCGCAACAAGATAATTATTGCCGAACAAAAAAATATGATAGCCCGCATCGAAAAAGAAATGGCTCAATTAGATAGTTTGAAGACCACCGAATATTTTACTGAAAACAACCAGTACAAACTTGACAAAAGCGGCGGATTGATGATGGTAAATGAAAAAGACAAACATCTATACCACAACGATATCATTTCGCTTTTGGCCAAAAAACAAGCCATTGAGCGCAACCTTTACGATGAGCCGTTTAAAGTGATTCAAGATTTTTCTGAGCCAATGCAAGAAGACAACAACCTTGCCTACATCTTGAAATTAATGCTAATTTTAGGTTTAATCTCCGGCACATTGATAATAATCATTATCGACAACAGAAAATATTTGAAAGAACTGATTGCAAAATCGGACGATTCAAAAAAATAACAACTGAAACCAAATCAACAAAAAGGCCGCAATGTGAGTTGCGGCTTTTTTACGCGTCATCGCCCGATACGAGGCGCATGGCTTTCGCTTGAATCGCCAATTCAACTATTATTCTAATTTTAGGCTATCGCTTTAGCCAACAGTCCTTCATATAATTGCTGTCTTACAATTTCACATTCTTCCACTATAGTTTCTATTTCTTCATCAACATTAATCATGCCGCATATTTTTCGCAAATCCATAGCAGAAGGTGCGACAGGTTTGACTTTTTCTTTCCCGACTTCGGAATTTCAACACTGACACCTTTAAGTGAGCCGAGCACTTGTTCAAGACTTGCGGACATTTTGGTGTCTTCTACGTTGATTATTGTCTGTGTCGTAGCATAAAAAAACAGAGCCGCAAAACATTGCGGCTCCACATCATCAAAATCTATAAAAACTCCAATACCAATGGAATCAATATTTACGTTGCGATTTTTTACCTAACAACTCTTGAATATCCAAAACCACTCCCCCCTTAATGCCCACCGACAGCAGCGCGGCATGGTCAATCCGATTCGATTGCAGAGTGCCGTTGTACTTATACTCCGGGTCTGACGAGCCGTCTTTCTTAACCTCTTCAAGCAGTGGCTTGGTTGTATCCTTGTGCAGGTTTGTCAGGCAGTAGCCGAAGTAAAGCGATGCCGAAAGGCGCAGTTTGCGGTTGAGCCGGTAGTTGGCGCCGCCCTCAAGCACAAACGAGAGGCTGACAGGCTTGAGCTTCATCTTGCCTTTTTGCTTATCGGCCTCGTAGGTGCCAAAGCCGTGGACGCGCCCCGCCTCAGTGTCGTCCGTCTGGTGAATCTCGTGTCCCAAATACTCGTAATAGCCACGTGTCTCGTACGAGCCTTTCAGC
>CALBPW010000517.1 GCA_937899145.1 uncultured Bacteroidota bacterium | reverse complement strand
TTATGCGGCGAATGCCGCATAATGAGATCTGCGCAGCAGATCGAATTGCGGTGGAAGACGGATCTGCGCAGCAGATCGAATGCTTTGCTTATTTACCCTCAGATATACAGTTTTTCTACAGTCGCTCTCACTGGCAGCTTTGTCGTTTGTTTGACACCGGCCTGCTGAAGTTTGCTGTAACCCTGGTATATATAATGGATACCCGAAAAAGAAAAATTCGCCGAATATTGAAGTTTTTAAATGCATGGGTGATGCTTTTAAAAGTGAATATTTCGAGAAAAAGATGCCTTTCGAGCTGGTATATGTGGATGTTATGGATAATTCGCATAACGATGATACACATGTTTCTTTGGATTTTAAATATAACGGCGAGGACATTCATTCCGAAGCGGACGGCAACGGACCCATCGATGCTTTAAAGGTTGCCATCAAGCAGTGCGTACCAGAGGTGGATTTTGCTGTGCTTGATTATAGTGAGCATGCCTTAAGCACCGGGTCTCATGCGAAAGCTGCCGCCTATATTAAGATGCAGGATGTGCGCCGTGGCAACATTACCTTTGGTGTGGGCGTAAGCTCAAAAATTACCAGGGCAAGTATCAGAGGAGTTTTCTCGGGATTGAACAGATTAGTCGAAAAAAACATGGAGTAGTACGGATGAAGATTTTGGTCACCGGCGCGAACGGTCAGTTGGGTCGCGCCGTTTCGAGTGCTTTTGAAAAAGAAGAGTTGATTTTAACCGGGCATAGCGCAAATGGGAGCATACTTGCGCTTGATATTTCAAATGAGGATGAAGTTTTAAATTTCGTAAAGGTGTGTAGCTCAGGTCGATACCGGGGAAAAACTCAGTGCCTTTGTAGTTTAGCATTGCTAAACCTGCCGAAAATGAAAAGCGGTTTGCTGTAAATTTATTGTTAAGTGCTGTGGTAAAATATTCACGACGATAATGATGGTCGTAATAAATGCTGTCTGATGTGCGTGCGCGCTTGTGCCTGCTTGTGTTTTCGTATCCTAAACGATTGCTTAAAATGCTCTCGTTCCGATATTCAAAATTTAATGTTGTGCGCCCAATAATTGTGTTGGTTTCAAAGCCTAAATTTGAACCAGAAACATCGGTTAAGTGGTGATTTTGGTAAAGATTCGGATTATTACGAACAAGCACATAATAGTCGCGCAAACGGCGTCCATACACGTTCGCGTCAATTTTTACCAGCCTGCCTGTCTGAAATCCGATGCTGCCCAAGGTTAGTAAATTCTCCTCATATTGGGTGGGATAGGAGAGTGTGTAAAAGCCGTTGCTGCCAAATTTTTTGTCAGATAATCCAAATTGCGCATTTATGCTAAATTTATTCGTTTTAAAAACACCATTATAATAAATTGTTTGAATGTCGTAATCGGTGTTTTCTGTATAACCGTCGGAATGCGATTTTGCTGCTGTCAGAAAATTATTCAACTTTCTTATTTTCAAACTGCCAGCCGCCGATAATTTGTATAATCCAAAATCGCCATAAGTTAAACTTGCCGAGGCGGAATTTGTCGTGTCGGCTAAAGTGCTGAAGCATACGGCTCCGTTGAGAGCGTTTGTGCCTAAAATCCGGCTTTGAGCACCACTTACAATCTCAATTTTTTGAGTATTGCCAAGGTCGATTGGTAGCGCAAAGTTGTTGTGCCCGGTTTGCGGGTCGCTAAAGTTTATCTTGTTGATTATGATTGCATTTTGGTCGGTTGAACCACCGCGGATTGAAAGGTCGGCTTGCACATCATTAAGTCCGCGTTGACGAATGTCGAGGGAGGGGGTGTATTCAAGAAAATCGGTTAGGCTTTGCTGAGGCGCAGCGTCAAGTTGACGTGTGCTGATAACTACAGGTTGCAGTACCATTTGTGTAAAAGTGACAGGTGTCCGGTCAGTGGCTACAATCACCTCGTCAATGTCGATGTTGCCGCCCACTTGCACCGTGTCGATTAAATTCGAACATTTGGCTTGTGTCGCGCCAATCATCAGTGTGTCAGCAAGTACGCAAATCTTTATTATTTTGCCAATGCTGCAAAACGATGCGTACGCTTTGTGTGTCCAATGCGAAAAATGGACAAGTCTTTTTTCAAGACGTAAGTTTTTCTGTCTCATAAAATAAAATTTAAAAATTAACGCGTCGTGCTATGCAAATGCCGTGCCAAAGGGAAGCGAAAAAAATCAGAAAGTTTAGGCTTGGTGGTATTTTGCAATTGATGTTCAAATTAAAATTTGGCAGACAATAATGATTTGAATTGAGTTCTAATAAAGCAAGTAAAAGCAACAAAATCTGATTACTTTTGTCGCGCAATTGATAAAAATCAGAATTACAAAATATTATGCGATATAAACTGACGATAGAGTACGATGGCAGCCGCTATGCTGGTTGGCAGGTGCAAAAAGGCGAGCGCACAGTGCAAGGTGCTTTTTTTGATGCTTGTAAAAAAATCTTTGGTGAAACACGATTTGAACTTTTTGGCTCAGGCCGCACCGATGCGGGCGTTCATGCTTTGGGGCAGGTCGCGCATCTTGATGTTGATAAAAAAATATCAACTGAGCGTCTTATGCTCAGCCTCAACGATAACTTGCCGTACGATGTCAATGTTTTATCAGTTGAAGATGTAAATCCAAAATTTCATGCTCGCTACGATGCTGTTGAACGAAGTTATGTGTATTTAATATCGAAGCGGCGGACAGCGTTTGGCAAAAGCAATGTTTGGTGGATTCGCGATTCGCTTAACATCGACCTTATGAAACAAGCCGCAACTGCAATGCGCGGTAAACGCGATTTTGCTTCGTTTACCGATAAATCGGCCGAAACAACATCAACTATTGTAAACGTAACTGGTATCGATATTTATGAAACTAACAATATGGTTGCCATACATATAACAGGCTCGCATTTCCTCTGGAAGATGGTACGACGTATGGTTGGTGTGTTGGTTGAAATTGGTCGCGAAAAAATAACAATGGTTGACATTGACATTATGTTTGATGGTTACTCATCGTTACCGGCAAAATTGACAGCACCTGCTGCTGGCCTTTATTTGGAGCATGTTTATTACAAAGGCGAGCATACTATGCGCGGGCTGCAAATTGTGCCTCAACTGCTAAGGTTGAAGTAAATTCAGCCAGCTAAACCGATTGTAAAAATCGAAATAGTTTTTTGAAACAAAGCGAAAAAATGCTATCTTCACATTAACTATTTACATGTTTAACGCTAAAATTTACTATTATGACGGTAACTGAAATTATTACACTGATTGTAGTTGGCGCATTGGCAGGCTGGCTTGGCAGCCTTCTTTTCAAAGGCAAAGGTTTAGGTTTCTTTGGCAATTTTATTGTCGGAATTATTGGCTGCTTTTTTGGTGGTTGGCTATTCGATGTTTGTGACCTTAGCCTCAAAATTTTCAAAGGCGATTGGAAGTGGCTCAATGCCGTAATTATCGGTGCTATTGGCGCTTTCATCATTCTTTTTGTTGTCAACCTGATTTTCAAAAAGAAGAAATGAACTAATTAGCGTACATTAAAAAGAGCCTGCGGTTAGGCTCTTTTTTTTTGGCTATACGTTTTAAAAGTTGATTTATTTCAATTGTTGTCCAATAAAAATTAGAATATATGAGATGTTGTTATAACTTATTGAAAATTAGTGATTGTAACTTTTCCTGACTTTACTCATAGAATTTAAATAGGAGCAACTAATATTTGTTTCACCACACTGAAATAGTAATAATATCCACATACTTACTTAGACTAAGAAAAAATAGCATTTGTGAGTTGAATTCGTAAATTAGTTATAATTACGGAAAGTGAGGGCCTCTTAAATTGAGTAAGAAGTTGAAGATTTGTTTTCTACTGAAAGCAGGTTTTCTCATTCCTTTCTATATTGTGTTTAGAAATATTTTAATGAGAAAATTTGTATAAGCTGCTTGAATTATTCTTTGTAATCGATTGTTTCTGAGCGTTTTTGCCAACGTTCTTTTGCAAATTGCCGCATATCGACAGGTGTATCTGACTCGTCGGTTATCTCTAAGCCAAGCAATGTTTCAATAACATCTTCCATAGTGGCAACACCTTCCATTCCGCCGTACTCGTCAATAATCAGGGCAATCTGTTGTTTCTTGGTTATCAATATGTTATAGAAATTGAAGATTGACGCGTTTTCGTAACAATTGATTATTGGGCGACGCAGATTTTTTAGTTTCATCTTTTTTTTGCCTTCGGCTAAATATAACAAGGCGTCCGATTTAAGCACAAAACCTGTTATGTCGTCAATCGAATCTTTATAAACAGGTATGCGCGAGTGTTGCAGGTTATCTTTATTGCTGAAAAAATGTTCCAATGTTTCGTTCTCGTTGGCAGCTAAAACAACAGTTCGCGGTGTCATCACTTGCTTCACTTTTATCGATTTTAGTTTGACAAGATTATTGATGATTTTACCTTCGCCCGACTCAAATACACCTTCGCGTTCGCCAATGTTTGCCATAGCTGCTATCTCTTCGCGGCTCACTGTATGTCCGCCACGGCGCGAAAATAGACGTGTCAATGACTCAGACGCTATCACAATAGGGAATATCAAGTAAATCAATCCTTGGATGATGTATGCAACTGGTATGCAAAGCTCGCGCCAATAGTTTGAACCTATCGATTTTGGAATTATCTCTGAAAAAACAAGAATCAAAACAGTGAGTATTGCTGACGCTATCCCGAAGTAGGCGTTACCAAAAACCTCGACAGCTTGTGCGCCAACGCCTGCGGCGCCAAGTGTGTTGGCTATCGTATTTAATGATAATATGGCTGCTAATGGGCGGTCGATGTTTTGTTTTAGCCGTTTAAGTAGGGTGGCGCCTTTGCGTTTATGCGCTATCGACTCAATGTAAGATATTGACGTTGAAAGCATTACCGATTCTGATATCGAGCACATAAACGACACCAAAATGGCAAAAAGCAGATATACAATAAGTAGCGTCATTGCCGATGGCTACTATTTTTTTGATTCTTCTAAAGCTCGAAACTCAAATGGCACACGTATAATTTGTTGATAATCAAGCCCAAGGTCTTTCATATCTTCGTCAGAATAGTACCAAACAATTGACACGTCTGGACCCGAGCGAAACATTGATTCAAATTGCTGCATTATTTGCAGCAAATATTTCGATGTGCTTGTGTTGAAGTACTCTAACGCCATGTGGAACTCGGTTTTTTCGGCCGGGTGCTTAATGTATTCGTCAATCCATTTTAGTATTGGCTCATAGAAGCGTATCGAGTTTTCAAGAATTGAGCGCCCCATAAGTCGCAATTGTCCTGTCGAGGCGTTGAATATCACGGTTGGGCGACTTGTATTGCCGTCTATTTGCAAAATATTGTTGTAAATCGATTCCATATATTTCAAATGGGTTTTTATAAGAATATTATTGTTTACAAAGCTAAGTTTCTAATTTGTTGATTATTAATTGTTTTTCAATTTTTACAACTTTATATTTTCAATCTTCAAAAAAGACAAAAATTATTGACAAAAGCAAACGTTTGCAATAAATTAATTTTGGTGTCAGGTGGGGGGGGGCGCTATATTTTGATGGTTGAGTTCTAAAGACTGCGTTATTCTTCCGGTGTTTTACTTTTTCGGCCGCCCCAATCGAAAATCAGACTTGCGGTAGTAAATTTTGGACTGCGGAAATCGTTGTCGCGAATGTTCATATCGCGTGTCCATGAAATGGCAAGGCTAAAATGCCAAAAGCGGATGCCTGCCGATGGTGAAAAATATAGTTGGTAGGCATTGTATGAGTGTTCTTCGGCTTTGTTTTCAACTTCAACCATCTCGCCGTCAATATCTTCCCACGTGTAGCGTTCGTCTTCGGGTAGGCGCGGGGTGTGCGATATTCCAACCCCAAATTTTATTGCTACAAATGGCGATATTTTCCGGTTAAAAAATTCGAATCGGTTATCCCAGTAAAATGGTGATGTCCAGCAATATTTGTTGGTTCCTGTGTAGGTGTAAATGTAAGCCCAACCAATGCCCGTGTACCAAAATGGCATAATGTTGCTGCCAAACGATATTGCAAATTGTCCGCCATACCCCACAAATGCAGTGTCGTGCATTTCGCCGGTGTTTTCTGCGTCGTTCAAAATGCCTGATTTAAAACTGTTTACATTCAATGGCGAATTATATCCCAATTCAATAAAGTCTCGCAATCCGTTTGTAAAATAGCGTTTGTTGATTCTATCGTCGCGTTTATGTTCTTTGGTGCGCGAGAGTTTTTCGTTAACTAACCGTGTTTCAGCGCTTTTTACCATTACAGCCGATAGTTTGTCGTAATAGCCGTTTTTTCTGACGATAACAACGTGAGCGCCAGTCAGTACTTCGTATGTGCCATTGGTTGTGCCAGCAAATTTATCGTCGATGTAAACCGAAGCGCCTTCCGGTTGCGATGTTACGTTAATTTTTCCTGTCGGACTTTTTGTCAGTTCGCCCGAAAGTTGAATGTTACAATTTTCAGTTATTTCAACAGTCTCATAACCATCAAGATACTTGTCTTTTTTCAGTTTTAGATTATGGTGTCCCGCTTCTAATTTGAGTTTTGCTGGTGTTGTGCCTATAAGTTTTTCATTATCATATATTTCCGTGCCATTTGGTGTGTAATTTACATTTACAAATCCTATTGCACGTTCAAGCGACAC
Organism: uncultured Bacteroidota bacterium; assembly: GCA_937899145.1. Taxonomy (GTDB): domain Bacteria; phylum Bacteroidota; class Bacteroidia; order Bacteroidales; family SZUA-534; genus RUG13583. Next base: position 211 of record CALBPW010000517.1, on the reverse strand, counting down.
GTTAAGAAATGTTTTGTTGTTTTTATCAATATTGAAATTGCCTTCTTGGGTTATATAGTATTCTTTTTCAATTCGATAGGTGTGTATTCCAGAACGCAAAAGAGGTGTGATATCTCTATCTTGTTTAATATCATCAATATAGATGGTCGCACTTTCAGGTTTTATATTGATTATCAAATAATTACCATCAATGGTTGCTTTTTTCATTGAT
>CALBPW010000516.1 GCA_937899145.1 uncultured Bacteroidota bacterium | reverse complement strand
CAGCAACACCGTGGCGGCAAGAATCACCCCGATACGGATTCCGTTTCTCCTCAGATATTCCTTCAAAGGATCTGTACTCCCTTCGCAGCCAACATTTGCCCCAGAAGGCAGACCGGCAGGCCCATCACATTAAAGTATGAGCCATCGATGCGCTCAATGCCGATGTAGCCGATCCACTCTTGAATGCCGTATGAGCCCGCCTTATCGAATGGTTTGCAAGTATCAATGTAATATTCAATTTCTTGATTAGTTAACTGTCTGAAATACACATCGGTAGATGAACTGAAAATATGTTGTTTAAGATTGGTTTTTAGGCAAACTCCCGTAAAAACTGTGTGTTTTTGTCCCGATAATAGCGACAGCATTCGTACCGCATCCGCATGGTCTTTTGGTTTTCCAAGCACCTGATTGTCAATCCAAACAATAGTATCAGCCGTAATCAACAATTGCCTATCAGCAAGTTTTCCATTAAAAACCGATGCTTTCAGATTTGCAAGATATTCAACAATTTGCGCACCTTTCAGCGTATCAGGATAATGTTCTTCCACATCACAAAGTTGAATTTCGAAATTTGGTACAATTTCTTTTAATAACATTTGTCGACGTGGCGATTTGGAAGCTAAAATATAATCGTATGATTTCATTTCCGATCATCAATTAAACTACGTATTTAATTATCTGCCAAGCTAATAACGAATAAAGCACACCAAATAGCATTATTATTTTTATAATTGTACTAATTCGATGATAGTGCTTCACTTCAGTTGCCTTTATTGTTAATATACAAACAATTATAATTGGAACTGTTATAAAAATCGAAATGTATAGAAATGACAACGGTTCGTGCAGGAAAAAATAATAGCATAAAAATAGTGCGATAATCGACATTATTGATAAACAAATTACTACAATTTTAGATATACGCATTCCGTATGCGATAGGCAAGGTTGTGCAGCCACCGCTATTGTCGCCTTCAAGGTCTTCCATATCTTTTACAATTTCTCGTATTAGATTGATAATGAACGCAAAAAAAGCGAAACCAGCAGTCCAATATATTATCGGAGCAAACGTTAAGTCCTTCAATATCATTTCAAAGCCGTAAGTGCGCGTAAGTGTCATATATTCAAATAGTCCCACTTGCAATGGGATTGTAGCCGTACCAATTGCCACTACAAAATTACCAATCAGCAATTGTCGTTTATAAGTTGTTGAATATAACCAAAATACGCCTGCAATCATTGCGTAAAGCAAAAAAATTGCAGTTTTCTGCAAATGATGTGCAAATATAGCAGCCAAAGCAAGTGCCACTACATCAAAAATTATATGCCAAACCATAGCGGCCCTGCGCGGCACTACGCGGCCAACAATAACCTCGGCAGGACGATTTACGCGGTCGATGTGACGGTCGAAATAATCGTTAATGATGTACCCGGCTGCGCCTAAAAACATGTTAATCAACACAAGTACAATAAAATAGTTTGTACTAAGTTGAAATGTTATTTGCTCGCCAAGTTGCGGCGAAAATTGATAATCGAGCATTGGTTGGACAATGCAATAGCGCATCAGGCACATGGTAAGTGGCACCATCAGCAAGTTTGGCCAACGTATCATTTTTATGACATTCAGCATTTTATAAAAAGTTTTCTGTTTCAAAATCAGCCCATCGCCCTTGCGCCTTAAGCACCTGTTCAATAACATCGCGCACACACCCCTCGCCACCTTTGTAATCCGACACATATTTGACAATCGGCTTAATATCATTTGCAGCATCGGCAGGGCAAGTTGGCACTCCGACACGTTTAAGTACTGGATAATCGGGCACATCGTCTCCCATATAAAGCACTTCAGCAGCAGTTAAATTATGACGTCCAAGAAAATTGTCGAATGCCACATTTTTTTCTAAACTGCCAATATATAAATCAGTAAGTCCCAGATTTTCAAAGCGTTTCACAACTCCCTCATTATTTCGTCCCGCACTGATAATGGCTATCGGGTAGCCTTGCTCGTGCGCAAAACGTAGTGCAAATCCATCGCGCGTATGCGATTGTCTAACTTGCTGACCATCAGCCAAACAGATTATTGTTGCATTGGTACATACGCCGTCAACATCAAAGGCAAAGGCCTTAACTCGCATCAAATCTTCTTTAAAATTGCTCATCGTTTTATTCAATTGTATATTGGAAATTGTAAAATATTTAACTAATAATCAAGGCTTTATCTTATTTTCCCAACAAAAAAAATTCATCATTTATATCTTTCCACAATTCGTTGCGATGCAAAACTATATAATTTACGCAAGTTTTCGTTGGCGAGCAAATTTTGTTGCATTTGCATAACGCCAACATCGTTGCGGCGCGCAGGGCCTGTTTGGGCTTGCATTGGTTTCATTTCCAACGCTTTTGCTACCGTTTCATAAATTAGCGGTTTTAACAAATCGAAAGGAAGATTGCATTGCTTCAAAATTATTTCGGCCTCAGCAAACATTTCATTCACAAAATTGCTTGAAAACACGGCCGACAGATGCAACATTTTGCGCTCTGCCGATGATAATTCTCTGACCTCGTCACTAAGGGTTGAGGCCAGTTGCAGCAGTTTCTCTGTCGTTGCACGATTGTTTCCTTCCACAAAAAATGGAACTTCAGCAAGATTGATTTCACGATTTTTTGAAAACGACTGCATCGGATATATAACTCCATAATTATCAAACCGTTGCAAGACACCGACATCAATACTACCAGCCGTATGCGCAACAATACCATTAACATCTGGCATTTCAGCTACAACATTTTTGATATTGTCATCACTAATGCTGATAATGTAAAAATCAGCATTAGCCGGAATTGTTTTTATATCGGTATAAGCCGTAGTATCAAACTTTTGCGCCAATTGCCGCGCATGCTCAATTGTTGAACTACAAACACCTGCAATTTTATGTTGCGCTACCGCAAAACCTTGCGCAAGGTGTGTTGCGACATTTCCTGAACCAATTATAAATATTAACATGGCATAAACTTAACCAACAGGAGTAAAAACTAATAACTTTCTATCTTACAACTCATTTCATCGAACTATAAGGTACTCTATTCAATATTGAGCGGCCAAGTGTTATTTCGTCGGCATATTCTAACTCATCGCCTACCGATAGGCCGCGAGCCAATGTTGTAATTGGCACATTTAGAGGGCTCAAGCGTCGAAACAGATAGAAATTTGTGGTATCGCCTTCAACAGTGGTACTTGTTGCCAAAATCACCTCAGCCACAGGTTGTTCGCTATTGCGGACGCGTTCTTCAAGGCTATCAATATTCAGATTTTTTGGTCCGATGCCATCCATTGGCGAAATCCGCCCTCCCAAAACATGGTACACACCTTTGTATTGACCTGTATTTTCAATAGCTATAAGCTCACGGATGGTTTCGACAACACAAATGAGCGAATGGTCGCGACGGTCGTCAACACAGATACCGCAAAGTCCTTCATCTTCAGTTATATTGTGGCAGACAGGGCAAATTTTAATATCCGTTTTCATTTGGCTGATTGCCGTCACAAAAGTTCCGACATCGGCATCGGGCTGATTGAGCATGTGCAAAGTAAGGCGCAATGCGGTTTTTTTACCTATACCGGGCAATTTACCAAATTCATTCACAACATTTTCAAGCAATCGCGATGGTAATTGTTGTTGCATTTTTCTATTTTTTTGGCAAAGTTAAGAAAGGAAGGCAAATAAAAACATGAATCTAAAACAACAAAAAAATCGACCATCGAACAGCCGATTTCAAATATTATGCTACAAACAATTACTATACACCTACTCTTCGGCTTTCAAATTAAAAGGCATCGAAACGCGCTCTGAATAAATTTCACCAGCCTCAAGAATTTCCTCGTCGTCTTCTTTGTAATACCAATTAATGCAGCACTTGCTTCCGCTTCGATTAATGCTCTCAAATTTTTTCATTATGTCGAGAAAAATTTTCGAACTTGACGTGTTAAAATATATCATCATAAAGTTAACCTGAGTGTCATCGTTAGGTTGCATAGCATATTCATCAATCCAATTTAAGATTGGTTTATAAAAACCCATCGGGTTTTCAGGAAGTGATTTTCCCCTGAAAACGAATACGTTACAATCTTTATCCAAAATAATTTCAGGAGTAACCTCGCTGCTTTCAATAATCAAAGGGGCCAAAGCCATAATAAATTCTTTTTACGTAAAATGCTATGTTGAATTTTGATGCAAATATAAAGAATTGACAATATTACAATTATTTTTTTTAGATTATTGCAACATAAGTATAATTGAGAAAAACCATATTTATGTTTCCGCCTTTGCAGTTTGATTTTTGACTATATTATTGATTATAAAACTTTTAACACAAAAACAGCAACAACATTTTTTTTAACAAGATATACTCAATAAATTTTTATACGACATAAAAACTATATTTGCCGCTTGAAAAAATTGATAATGACAAAAAAAATAGCCGCAATATCGCTTGGTTGCAAACTAAATTTCTCTGAGACATCGTGGATAACGCAACAATTTGAGAATGCAGGTTACGAACGCGTTCACGAAGATTCAAATGCCGATGTATTTATCATAAACACATGTACTGTTACTGAATTGGCAAACAAAAAAAGCCGCCAGGCCATTCATAAAATCATAAACAGAAATAGCCAAACAATAATAATTGCTGCGGGTTGCTACACACAATTAAAGCCCGACGAAGTAGCAAAAATAGAGGGTGTCGATTACATTTTTGGGTCTGACAACAAAATGGATATTATTAACAATATTCCAATTTTACAAAAGCAAGACACACCTATTATATATGTAACGAAGGAAAACAACATTTTTGAACCCGTTTTTTCGTATGGCGACCGCACTCGCAGTTTCTTCAAAGTGCAAGACGGCTGCGACTATTTTTGCTCATACTGCACCATTCCACATGCCCGCGGACGTAGCCGCAGCAATACTATTAAGCGCACAACAGAAATAGCGCAACATGCTGTAAATAAAGGAATTAAAGAAATCATACTGACAGGTGTAAACATTGGCGACTTTGGCAGAGCCAATGGCGAAAATCTATTCCAACTACTGCTTGAACTTGAGCAAATCAAAGGTTTGGAGCGCTTGCGCATATCATCAATTGAGCCGAATCTGCTTACCGATCAAATAATCGAGCATGTTGCTGATTCAGAAATAATTATGCCACATTTCCACATTCCGCTACAATGCGGTTCCGATCGGCTTCTAAGTCTGATGCACCGTCGCTATACAACAAGTTTTTACGCGCAACGCATTGCAAAAATCAAACGGCTAATACCCGACGCTTGCATTGCTGCTGATGTAATTGTTGGCGTGCCCACCGAATCAGATGCCGATTTTGCAGAAATTTGCGATTTTGTCAAATCGCTTCCATTATCATATTTGCACGTATTTCCATATTCAATAAGAGCCAACACGCTGGCAGCCAAAATGCAAATGATTCCGAACGAAATTCGGAAACAGCGTAGCCAAGAAATGATTACACTCGGCAAAGCAATGACTAAAACATTCATCGACAGCCAAATAAGCAAAAAAAGGCCCGTACTTTTCGAAGCCGAACCTTTCAATACCGAAATGTGCGGATTTACCGACAACTACATAAAAGTAAAAGTGCCTGCAAATCAAGAATTTGTAAACAAAGTAAAAAACGTTCTACTTACACAAGCAATTGATAATAACGAAGTTAAAGGAATTGTAATTGAAAATTGAAATCTGAAAAACTAAAATAAAGCAAAATATCGCTAAATTTCTAAATTTACACCAAAATAATCACAAATGAAACGTCTGCTTACAACACTATTAACCTCAATCCTATTTTTAACGTCTAATTGTCAGATACTTAACGTCAGTTTCGACTATTCAACATACATGCTTTCCGACAAGCGCCCATTTGTTGAAACATACCTACTAATAGACGGCAAATCAGTTAATTATGTAGTAAACGATATTAATTTAGAATCGAAGATTGACATTACAATGATTTTCAAAAACGGTGACGACTTAGCCGAATTCCGTCATTTTATTGTTAGCAATCCGCCCCTACCCGACACAACCGAAATTTTCCCCGATTTTACTGATGTTCAGCGAATCTTTATACCACAAGGCATCTACAATTTCGAACTAAAAATCAGAGATTTAAATGCACCGGATTCGCTCAAAAAAACTATCACTCGACACGAAATTATAACAATCGACATTCCGCAAAAACAAACCGCAATAAGCGGTATTGAGCTACTTGGCAGTTTCACACCAACATTGGAAAAAACTATAAATCGGAAAAATGGGTATGAGTGCATTCCGTTTTGCAGTAGCACTTTTAATGCCGAAAACGAATATTTGCGTTTTTATACCGAATTTTACAATATAGCTAATGAGATTGGTAATTTAGGCACTTGCAATGTTTACACTTTCATTCGCGACGCGCTAACGTTGAAGACGATTCAAGGGCATTCGTCATCGCAATCAATCAATGCGATGAATCATTATCAATTCCTGAAAGAAATTAACATAAAAAAATTACCGACAGGCAAATATTTTTTAGTAGTCGAAATTCGCGATAACAACAACAACCTCTGCAGCTCGGCAGCAAAATACTTTGAACGCGAAAATATTATAATCACCCCAAAACCATACGAATACGCGAACAAAACATTGCGTAACGCAAATACGTTTTCAAACATTGATACTCTAACTAATATTATCAATAATTTGAAATACATTGCTGATAACGAAGAACTTGAAACGATTGAGAAAGTAGTAAAAAGTGCCGATTTAACCACAATTCAGTATTTTATGTTCAATTTCTGGACACAACGAAACCAATTCAACCCCGATATTGCAATGGCTGATTATGTAAAACGAATTGAAATTGCCGAACAAAATAATTATAGCACAAGCCAAAAACAAATTCTATTCAGATACGGAATGCCAAATTCAATAATCGCCGACAACGCAAAACCATATATTGTTTGGCATTATTACAAAATAGGCAATTTAAGCAACATAAAATTTGTTTTCAAAACCGGCGATAATAATTCACTGCTACACAGCAATATGCCTTGCGAGACAAAAGATATTGACTGGCAAAAAAAACTTTTTGGCAATCAGAAGTCAACAACCGAAGAAACAACCATTTTTGAAGGGCTATAATATGAGTTTTGCACAACATATTATCTACATTATAGCATCTATTCTGTTCTTCGGCATCTGGATTTTGCCCAAACCCATTCAACAACTTTTAGCCATTATTGTTTATTTTATCGTAGCCAATATCATTAGATACAGAAGAAAAGTTATTGTTAATAATCTAAAAAATTCCTTTCCGGGAAAAAACGAAAAAGAGATTCGCCAAATAACACGAAAATACTACTTGCACCTAACCTACATGATAATTGAAGTCATCAATCTCCGATACTCATCGCGTAAGCGTATTGCAAAATCGACAAACGTTGAAACGCCTGAAATCCTGCAAGATATGTTAAAAAAGAAGCGCAACGTTTTGCTTGTTTTAGGACATTATGGGAATTGGGAATTTGGCAGCTCGCGCGTGCACGATTTCGGCTATCGCGGAGCTGCTATCTACAAAAAATTAACAAGCGAAGCTTTTGAACTTTTCTACCAAAAAATGCGCATAAATATGGGCGTCGAACCTGTAGAAATGCGCCACACGCTACGCAAACTTGTTGCTATGCGCAATAGTGGCGAGCCATTTGCTCTACTCAGCGTTGCCGACCAAACGCCAACCCGCAGCCAAATCCACTATTGGCTAAATTTTCTTAATCAAGATACTGGCGTTTTTATGGGGCCAGAACAACTTGCAAAAAAATTTGACATGCCTGTTTTATACACCGAAATAGACCGATTAGGATTTTGTAAATTTAACATAAAATTGAAAATCATCACCGAAAATCCAACCAAAGAACCTGATTATGCAATAATTAACACATTTTACAAGCTACTTGAAGAGTCTATCAATAAGAAACCTGAAATTTGGATGTGGTCGCATCGACGCTGGAAACACAAACGCCCTGCCGACTATTCCGACCCTACAAAAAACAACAAACATTGACATTGAAATAAATCCACAAAAAAAACACATCGCACTAAATAACAAAAAGTTAGAAGCGCAAAAAGAATTTTTAGCAGACAAATTAAATATGCAAAACACCAATTTTTTGTATTTTGCGTAACATTTTTAACTGACTTATGATGATTTCAACACGCGGCAGATATGCCATCAGAATAATGATCGAACTGGCTGAAAAAAACAGTTCGGAATACATCCGCTTAAAAGATTTGTCGGAGAGCCAAAATATATCACTAAAATATTTAGAAAGCATTACAGCATCGTTGTCTAAAAAAGGACTAATAGATGCCACACATGGCAAAGGCGGAGGCTACAAGCTTAATCGTCCACCCGAAGATTACAAGGTTGGCGACATATTGCGGGCCACAGAGGGCTCTTTGGCGCCTGTCGCCTGCTTAGAGTGCGACGCAAAACCATGCGAACGCGCCGCCGAATGTCGCACACTGCCCATGTGGGAAAAATTCAACACGCTGATTAACAACTTCTTTGATGGCATAACGATTGCCGATTTAATGAAAAACAAAACCGAAAGCGGCTATTTTGGAGCTGCATTATAATGCCCATAAACTTACTTGAACGCAAGCCAAATAACATCAGAAACTTAAAATCGGAACTCAGATATTCCCCATTCCAACCACATCAGCGCAAACACGCGCAAACGATTTCAACCACACATTACAATTCTAAAAATCACATTGTTGCACCATTAATATATAAATGGCAACCCCCGATGTTGATAAAAAAATAGTAGCATTTCAGCGGTTTGGCACAGATTATGTAAATAGAAAGCAGCGAAAAAAGGGGCTTTCTATGCTCCATGCAAGCATAAAATCTTGTTAATCAATAGAAAAACTAACATAAAAAAGATGACTAATAAAGACAAAATTGGCGGTCTGATTAAAAAAAGAGCCGAAGCCAAGTTAGGCGGTGGGGTTGCCCGCATCGACAAACAACACGAGAAAGGCAAACTTACAGCCCGCGAGCGCATCAACCTTCTGCTTGACGAAGGTAGTTTCGAAGAATTTGACATGTTTGTAAGCCATCGTTGCACAAACTTTGGAATGGACAAACAAAAATTTATGGGCGATGGCGTTGTTACCGGCCACGGCACTATCGATGGCCGTGTGGTTTACGTTTACGCTCAAGATTTTACAGTTTTTGGTGGGTCACTGTCAGAAACCATGTCGCTGAAAATATGCAAAGTGATGGATATGGCTATGAAAGTCGGAGCCCCCGTTATCGGCATCAACGACTCAGGAGGCGCCCGTATTCAAGAAGGCGTAAACTCACTGACAGGCTTTGCTAACATATTCGAACGCAATATTTTAGCATCGGGAGTAATACCACAGATTTCAGCAATATTTGGTCCTTGCGCAGGTGGCGCTGTTTACTCGCCAGCCATCACCGACTTTGTATTTATGAACAAAGACACAAGCTACATGTTCCTAACAGGGCCGAAAGTTGTAAAAACCGTTACAAGCGAAGTTGTAAACGAAGAACAACTTGGCGGAGCACAAGTACATAGCTCAAAATCGGGCGTTGCACATTTTGTATCAGAGAACGAAGAGGAAGGCTTGATGGCAATCCGCCGTTTACTCTCATTCTTACCTCAAAACAACCTCGAAGAAGCACCGCTACTTGAATGCAACGACCCAATCAACCGCCTTGAAGACTCTCTAAACGAGATAATTCCCGACAACCCCAACCAGGCTTACGACATGTATCAGGTAATCGCCGCCATCACCGACAACGGCGAATTCTTCGAAGTACAGCCCAACTTTGCACAGAACATCATCATCGGCTTCGCCCGCTTCAATGGTCGCTCTGTTGGCATCGTAGCCAACCAGCCAAGCAAGTTTGCCGGTGTCCTTGACTGCAACGCAAGCCGCAAGGGTGCTCGTTTCGTTCGTTTCTGCGACGCATTCAACATACCAATCGTGTCTCTCGTTGATGTCCCCGGCTTCATCCCCGGCACAGGTCAGGAATA
>CALBPW010000515.1 GCA_937899145.1 uncultured Bacteroidota bacterium | reverse complement strand
AATGGTTTGCACAATGGCTTTAATTATCGTCTTGTCGGTTTTTAACGGATTTGACGCGCTTATAAAATCGATGTTCAGCAACTTCGATCCGGACATTAAAATTACTCCCGCGCAAGGAAAAGTGCTCGACCCCAACGATGATAAATTGCGAACTGTGCGAAATTTGCATTTTGTTGATTGTGTGTGCGAAACGATTGAGGAAAATGTGCTTTTGGAGTACGATAAACATGTTCAGCCAGCCACTATAAAAGGTGTAGGTGTTGAATATGAGCAACTTACTGGCGTTGACACAAATATAATTAATGGCAGTTTTGTGCTAAACGACGGGCACAGTCCTAAGGCGGTAGTGGGCGCGGGCTTGGCTTATTGCCTTTCGTTGAACATTAATTTTGTAAAGCCGGTCAGAATTTACGTTCCCAAGCGCAACGGACGCATTTCGATGAATCCGGAGCGAGCGTTTAGCAAATCGTATATTTTTCCATCGGGAGTATTTGCTGTTCAGCAAGAAATTGACAACCGCTACATGCTTGTACCTCTTGATTTTGCGCGTAACCTGCTCGATTATTCAACTCAGGCAGGCGCACTTGAGATAAAACTAAAACCAAATACCGACCGCGGCAAAGCAGCCTCGGAAATTGCGCAAGTGATTGGCGACGAATATCTTGTACGCACGCAATATCAGCAGCACGAGATGCTTTACAAAGTGATGAAATCAGAAAAATTCGCTATCTACTTGATATTGACGTTTATACTAATCATAGGCAGTTTCAATATGATTGGTTCGCTATCGATGTTGATTATTGATAAAAAGAATGACATTTCAACACTTAATAGTCTCGGTCTCGATCAAAAAGGCATTCAACGGATTTTCCTATACGAAGGCTGGATAATCAGCATTGGAGGCGCCGTTTTGGGCCTGCTGCTTGGTTTGCTTGTGTGCTGGCTTCAGCAAACTTTTGGTTTTCTCAAAATGGACTCAATGGGCACTTTTGTCATCAGCAATTATCCTGTAAAAATTATCTGGACAGATTTTGTAATAGCCCTTGTAACCGTTGTGATTATTGGGCTTGTGGCATCGTGGTATCCAAACCGATTGTTTACAAAGCGATATTTAAGCGGTGGTTCTGATTTGTAGAAATTAACCTTTCAACACTTGTTGTATCACCACACTCCGCGCAAAGTTGTGCGATAGTTTTCCGCAAAACAGGATGCACAAAATCAGGCGCAATCTCGCTCATTGGCTGCAGTACAAAATTCCGCTCTTGTATCAGTGGATGAGGGACTTTTAAATCCGACAAGTTAATTATCTGATTATCAACAAACAGAATATCGATGTCAATAATTCGCGGCTCGTAGCCATAGCCGCTACGGGTGCGCCCAAGTTCAGCCTCAATCTGCAAGCATAGTTCAAGGGCTTTTAGTGGTTCAAATGGCGTTTCGATAGAGATAACCTGATTAAGAAAAAATTTATCGGTTTTGAAGCCCCAAGGCTCTGTTTTATAAAGATGCGATTGTGCGACACATCGTCCTATTTTGTTTTCAATCAGATTGATAGCTTTACAGAAAATGTTTTTTGTATCGCCTAAATTTCCACCCAAGCATAAGTAAACCAAGTTCATTTTAGTTGCGGATAATCAGTTGATTATTAGAAAAAGTAGTGCGATAACTTTTGAGAGAGTGCCGCGCCTTGCCCGATGTCGGCATTCCGCAGTTTATCAGTTCAAATTTCGACCCGCAACAAGGGCAGACTGCGCCGGCAATGTCGCGGTCGTCAGGGCGGACGGCAGCCGTGTCGCTCAGCTCGTAAGTGCAAGTGCAATCGAAAGCTTTGTACTCATCTTCAGGCGTATGCACCACAATAATGCCATTGCCTTTGTAGCCCTCGTTTTCAATCACCACACGCCCATAATTATTTTGCAAATCGATATATTTGGCATTCAGCGTGTTAATGCGCACGCGCACTTCAACATTTGGCACCACATCATCATCAATATTCCGACACGAACATAAAATAATGCAGGCGATGCACAAAATGCAAAAAGTCAATATTTTTGTATCTGATTTCAGACGCATAGCGAAGTGAAAAACTTGATGGCAAAGATATTGATTTTATTGTTGATGGTTGCACCAATGACACTATCGGCGCAGCAATACAAATATTCTATTGATGCGCATCCGCCCAAAAAAAATCATGTACCAATGAAATATCGGATTGAGAAGATGAAACAAGATATGGAAAAATCGAAGGAGCAACGGCAGATACGGCGCGAAAACGAAAAAGCATCGAAATTGACAGTGAAAAACACCTACCGCATACAAACTAAAAAAGTGAAAAAACGTATGATAGCATCGCGTAAAAAGGCCGATGTTTTTAATGGCGACGAGAGTGTGTGGTACATAATGAAGAAAAAAATTCAAAAACTATACTCATGGATCTGACTGATATTCTGACATATCTGCTACCATTAGCAATTTTTGTGATTTCGATAATTGCTGGTTCGGGAAACAAACATAAAAAGTCGCGAAATATTAATATTGTTGATGACGACGATTTTGACCAAGTGAATTTTTTTACACAACGAGCCAACGAGCGTGTTAATAATCAGTATGAAGCCGAAATGTTTTCGGCTAAAAACGAGGCAAAACCGCAGGCAGATAAAAAAGCAAAACAACAATCAGCGCCTATTTTTGAAGAGGGTGAAAAAGCGATTTTTGTGAAGGAAGACGAAAAAGTCGAAACTGATGAAAAATCAAGTTTTGACTTGCGTACAGCCGTTATCAGTTCGGCTATTTTAGAGCGGAAATTCTAAATCTGCCGTTTTTGCTTGTATTTAAAATTTTAGTAGTTACCTTTGCGCTGTTGTGGAAAGATTTGAGTTGATTGCAACCACAGAAAAAAATGCTAAAGCACTATTTTCAATTGCACTTCTTTGATTTTTCCCATAATCAAGTTTCTAATTAAAAATTATATAGATATGGGATACCTATTTACTTCAGAATCAGTGTCGGAAGGACACCCTGACAAAGTTGCGGACCAAATATCAGACGCGCTTGTCGATCAATTTTTAGCGTTCGATCCACAATCGAAAGTGGCTTGCGAAACCCTTGTAACCACCGGACAGGTGGTGCTGGCCGGCGAGGTGAAATCGCAGGCCTACGTCGACCTGCAGCGCATTGCCCGCGAGGTCATCAATCGCATCGGGTACACCAAGA
>CALBPW010000514.1 GCA_937899145.1 uncultured Bacteroidota bacterium | reverse complement strand
ACGGGTTCAGGGTCACCGTCAAAAAAATCGCCTGCAATAAGCAGAAAATCAGCATTTTCGTTGTTTATTCGTTTTGCAAGCCGGCTGAAGAATTTGTCGGAATTTATCATTCCAAGATGTACATCGCTAACAAGTACAAAACGCAGTGGCTGAGTAAGTTGCGTTTCGGTTTTTAGTGCGATTTCCTTCCGAATCGGGAATTTTGCATTTATGTAGCCGATTATGCAAACAAGTGCAACAGCAGCGATGCCGCAAATGCTGAAGATGCGTGCTTTTCCGTTGCCAAATGTGTATCGGAATGTAAGGAAATCAGCTTTGATAAACAGTACGTTAACTAATCTGATAATGTCAAAAAACAGGAAAATCATGAAGCAATAGAGCAGCGCAGCCATTGCCCACGAACCTGTAATAACAAATGGTCGCGCAATGATTAGTGCGCCGTGGCGTTGGAGTATGCTGCCAATGAAATATGAAAAAATAATGCCCAAAAATGTGGCGCAAACAATCCAACCACGCCAAGTGTAAAGATTTGGAAATAAGGGACGCAGGCGCGTGTAGACATAAAAAGCGGCGCAGCCGAAAACTGCTAAAACGAAAAGTAAAAACCTCCACATAAATCTATTTTTTAATTGTGCAAAGAAAAAAAATGGAATTATAGCGTGGCGTTAAAATGCTTGGGCGATAATTACAAGTTAATTATGGTATTTTTCTTCGCTTATTGTTGCGCAAACAGTGCTGACATCTTTCAAGTTTCCTAAATCCCAAACAACAAATTTTATTCCGCATTGTCCTGTAGTTGAGTCGGTTACGTTTAACATATATTGTATGTCGTCAAGGTAGCACGAGTAGGTTTGCAGTCCGGTTTTTGTGATGTAGATATTGCGAGGCGGAATTTTTTCGTGAAAAGTGTCGGCAATTGATATTATAAATCCGATTGACCAATTTTGCATTGAGATGGTTTTACCATTGGTGTCGGTTTGCGTCAGTTCGCCCGATGTGGTGTAAGTAAAATCGAGCCGTGCATTTTTGCTGAAACCTTCAAATTCTTTTTTGTCGATAAACCCATCGCTGATTTTGAGCATTTTAGGCTCGGTATATTCAATTTTTGTTTGGAAGTATGCGTTTTTTAAGTGAATGGTGCCGGGGCGGTTGCCTAAAAGATAGATTTCGCGAATGTGCTTTTTGTAGTCGGGTTCAAGCGTAGCATGCAGAGTGGCGTGCCCATCAATAACAGGTACTTGTATCCACGTAGCTTTGTTGTTGGTGTATTCTATCGACAATCCCATTTTGTCAATTTCTTCATCAACGCTATCCACCTCAATTACAACTTGTTCGTATTTACTCAAATTAGCCGATTTTCCTTTTTTTGCGTCATCGCCATACCACCAGCCGCTACCAACCCAATTTGCCCCGTATGTGATTTTTTGAGTTATGCTATCGTAGTTGCTCATCCAGCTATAATTCATATTTCCAAGTGGCTCGGCAGTGATGTTGTTGGTTGGTGTGTTTGAGCACGATGCAATAGTGCTGGCGGCAATTGCAGTAATTACCGTTTTTCGAGCCGTATTGAATGTTGTTTCGAACATCACCTCGCGTTGTCAAAATTGTGTAAAAGTGAAAAAAAAGGAGGCACTGCAAACCTTTGCAGAGCCTCTTTTTAACGCTAATTGATGTGTTTTACATCACAACTTTTACTGACACGTTTTTGTTGTTTTTGTTTATTGGAACAATATTTCCATTGATTTTTTCCCCGTCAATCCAAAGTTCGCTGACGCCCTTTTGTTTTCCATTTGTTTGTACTTCAATATTATACGTTGTTCCGCGGAATTTGCGTTGTACGCTAAAATTTTTCCAGTTAGATGGAACGCAAGGATTGATTTCCAAACCATTGTATCCGGGTTTTATGCCTAAAATGAATTGTGTTATGGTGTACCAGTTCCATGCGGCTGTGCCTGTGAGCCACGAGTTTTTGCCCTCGCCGGGTTTGGCCGCATCTTTGCCTGCAACCATCTGCGAGTAAACGTATGGCTCTACTTTGTGCAGCTGTTGGTCGCTGATGTAGGCGGGACAAATTTTACAATAATGTTCCCAAGCGTCGTTGCCACGGCCTGCAACAGTTTCGCCAATTATTACCCAAGGATTGTTGTGGCAGAAGATTCCTGCATTTTCTTTATAACCGGCCGGATACGAGCTTATCTCGCCCATCTCAACATGGTAGCGTGTGTAGGCGGGGTTGTTAAGAACCATTCCGTGTTCGCTGTCGAGGTATTTTTTGCACGAGTCGAGGGCTTTGTCAACCATTCCGTCTTCTAACCCTATGCCAGCCATTGTGCACCATCCTTGGCTTTCGATAAATATTTTGCCTTCATCGTTTTCGTGTGAGCCAATTTTGTTGCCATAATAGTCGTAGGCGCGCAAGTACCATTCGCCGTCCCAACCGTGTTTTTTAACGGCTTCAATCATGTTGTCGATGTATTTGCGGGCGCGGTCGGCTTCGGCTTGTTCGCCAATTTGCTCGCATAGCTCAACGTAATCTTTTCCGCAAACTACAAACAATCCGGCAATCATCAGGCTCTCGGCTTTTGAGCCTTCTGTCTTATTTTCAGTAGTTTGGAAACTCTCGTTGGGGTCCCAACTGAAGCAGTTTAGGTTGAGGCAGTCGTTCCAATCGGCGCGGCCGATGAGTGGCAGCATGTGCGGACCTAAATTGTTGATTACGTGGTTGAACGATATGCGCAAATGTTCAAATAGGCTCACCTCAGAGCCTTTTACGTTGTCGAACGGAACGGGCTCGTTCAGAATTGAAAAGTCGCCCGTCTCTTTTATGTAGGCTACCGTGCCGAAAATCAGCCACATAGGGTCATCGTTGAAGCCGCCGCCAATGTCGTTGTTGCCACGCTTGGTCAGGGGCTGGTACTGGTGGTAGCATCCGCCGTCGGG
>CALBPW010000513.1 GCA_937899145.1 uncultured Bacteroidota bacterium | reverse complement strand
AACATGCCCTTGCCGTCAAGGTTGATTTCTTCTCCATCAAGACTGCTTA
Source organism: uncultured Bacteroidota bacterium (assembly GCA_937899145.1). Classification (GTDB taxonomy): domain Bacteria; phylum Bacteroidota; class Bacteroidia; order Bacteroidales; family SZUA-534; genus RUG13583. The sequence continues at coordinate 5,485 of CALBPW010000513.1, read as the reverse complement.
TTTTGCTAAATGCGCCATACAAATAATAAATACTGTTATTTTTCAGTATATTAACAAGATAGCCATCAAATTTCACTGTCTTATTCCAAACCGTTTTAAACTTAGCGTCAAGGCAAGATATTTGCAAATCGCAATTTTCGGCAACGAATTTCTGATTGCTTGTTCCACTAAATGCAACAATAAAATTATTGCTTATGTCGTCAACTATAAGTTTACGAGGCATTTGTGGCACTTTAATTTCAGTTGTTTGTTTAACATTTCCATCATTACCGAGTAGTATCATAAAATTTCTGATTGCGCCTGCTCGCGATGTTGTGGTTAGAATTGCAACCACATCGTTATTTATTGGTTCGGCAAAAAGGCATGAACGATTAATATCACCATTTTTTAAAGTTCTGAGCCACAATATGTTGCAAGCCGTATCCAATTTTGCGACAAAGCCATATCGCTCGTTACGTTTTCCGACATAAGTACCTGCAATAACAGTTTCGTTTCGGGCGGTAACTGACTTTGTATTAACAAAATAGCCAATTCCCCAAGTTACATTTGGAGCTACAACCTGTGCCCATAATGTATCGCCTGCATGAACTAAAACATTTTTGTTTGCCGTATCACGCTGATCAAATTGCTGAATATGAGCCGAAAAATCGTTAACCGCTTGGGTAAACAAATCGGCATTGTATTGTTGCTGCTGTTTAACATATTTTTTCAAACCCTTTTCGCCATTATATTTTTTATCGAAAAGATTGCTATACTTTTTAATTCCTTCAGCATCTATATTTTTTTCAAACAAAATTAACAGAGAATCGGCTTCTGACTTTGTTTTTAACGATTTATCAAAGTATGTGGATTGCGGCAAGTTTGCACCAAACGCCAACAAACTTGTATCAATTTTATACGAAACCAATTGCTGCGCATAATTTATTTGCGATTGCTGATAACTTAACAATAAACCAGCCAACGAGGTGTTATCGTACTTCCTGATTTTGTTAAGTATATATGGCGAAACGCGATAATTTGCAGGCACAGCACTATCGTTTTTATTTTCAAGCATTTGCATATATTCAGCATGTTGGGAGTCAAGCGACAGCACACTCTCGTACAAAAACGAGACCTCGCTACGGCGCACATTATCAAACTTTTTAAGCCAAGCGCTAAAATCCCACAACTGAATTTCTTGCGCCAAAAAATTGGCTTGCGTAAGCCCATGCATGCGATAAATTTCAATCGGATTTAAACGATATTTAAATTTATAATCCAACATTGGGTATTCAGCCAACGATTTCTGTAATTCGTTCAAATAAAATAATGTTGAATCAAAATCAGATTGCAAAAGTTCAAGCCGTTGCTGCAATTGATTATCAACCAAAAAGTAAAGGTCTTTCAGTTTGGCATTTGTACGACATATATCGTTAAATATAGCTATACACTCGTTGTACTTGTCTGCTGCCTTATACAAGTTTTCACGATTTTGCAGAAAATAGTTTTTATGCTTTGTCGCGGCTTCCAAATGCTTGTTAATATCTTCGCTAATTTCCTGATAAGTAGGCGCTTTTGACGATTTATCAGCCTTTTGGACATCAGTAAAAAAATGACCGTCTTGGCGAGCAACGCGCTCATCGAAATTATGTTTTGCAACTCCGAAATACAATTCGGCGTCATAAATGGCGCGCTCAACAGCTGTGGCTTGCAAAAATGGGTCGTAATTAGCCACACGCCTTTCCAAAATAATTCCCATTTTGTAAAGTGATGCCGAATGCGAATTATTTTTTTGCCGCGAAAATTCTTGTAGGGTTTGATAAGCCTCATTATCAGACTGATGCTTAATAAGTTCAAACACCTCTTTGTATTTTGTTTGCGAAATACCGCAAAACACATATAAAAAACTTATTATCAATAATATACAGCGTCTCATAACTTTTCTATTCAATTATCTTAACTTCGATACGTCGATTTTGCGCCCTATTTTCCTCTGAAATATTTGGCAAAATCGGCATTGTTTCACCATAACCTTTAGCGATTATCACGCTCTCGCTTATTCCATTGTCGGTCAAGTATTTAACAGCCGATTGAGCACGCTTTTCCGACAATGCCAAGTTATACCAATCAGAGCCGATATCATCGGTATGCGCCGATAGTTCAATTTTTACATTATCGTTAAGTTTTAAAAAATCGATAAGTCGATTCAACTCAACAAACGATTCGGTATTAAGCTCTGCCGAATTAATTTCAAACGTAATATTGTTAAATGTCATCTTGGTATCTCTGGTGAGCAAATCAAGTTTTATATTAATTTTTTGTGTTTTTTGCGATTTCGCGACATCGACTTTCGTGCTGCTATATGTGTAACCTTTTTTAGCGACATCGATTTCGTAAGTGTCGCCCTCACGCAGCTCAACAATCAAATTTCCGTCCTTATCTCGCTTTGCCACAACGGTTTGCGTTTCGTTTCGGCTTAAGTTTTTCACGTTAACCAAAACCGAATCACCCTCCTCGCCTGCATCAATATCCAAAATCATAATACGCCGGGCAGGTTCAAGTTCAATGTCGTCTTCAAACTCGTTATAAAACACATCTGCGATAGTATTAAAATACAAATCTTGCGGCTTAAAATACTGACAATCAATATGAATTTTGTAAATTTTTCCAATGCGCAATTGCCCTTTATATTGCCCCATACTAACGGCTGGAAGGCTGTCAATCAGCAACTCGTTAGCCAACGAATCATAAACCGAAATTTTAGGCGACAATGGGCTGAACATCTCGGCGTCATACACATTCAAATTGAATGATATTAGCGAAAAAATTGATGTGTCAAACTCATTCACAACATCTTTCGTATATCTTCCTGTCTTTATATAGTGATTTGAATGAGAATAACCATCTTTATGAAAATCGATTTTGTAATTTCCATTTTCGTTCAAATAAATTGAATATTTGCCATTTTCATCTGCTGAATACTCACCTAATACAGCCGATGTAACTGCATCACTTACAATAACTTGCGCATCGACAGTTTTTTTAGTGTCAAAATCGACAACCTTGCCTGTAAGTTGCATTTTACCTTTTGGCTTATTGTTTGCCGGCACATCTAATTGATATGTCTTATTGGGCTGCTTTTTAGATAATTTGCGCGGATTTGTATTTTTTATGAAAATAGAAGCGTCATTATTCATTCGTGGACTCAAATCGTTGTATTCAGTCGAAAATTCCGCCATATACTGAGGCTCTTTCCATACATTTTCATAGATGTACTCTGATTGCACAATAGTGTAATATATGTTAAACACATCGTCTGGCACTCGTTTTCCTCCCATCATCGTATCAGCTCGCATTGACGAGAAAAAAAGCGTTTTTCCATCGGCACAAATAAATGGTGTTTCTTGACACCCTATATTGAACACATGCGGAATGTATTGCGGCCCCTCCCAATCACCTGTATTGTTACGTCGATATAGCACTATCTCTTTGCAAATCAAATCTTTCTTCTGACTCGCCGCATCGTGTTTGGGGCGAAGAAAAAAGATGTAATTGTTATCAACTGAAATTGATGGAGAATACTCGTCGTCGGTGGTATTAATTGGCGAAGGAAATTTTGCCGGTTCGTCCCATTTCCCGTCTTTATAACTGACATACATTATGTCAAATGTAGAGTCGATGTTTGCATGAAACAGCAACTGCGTGCCATCATAATTAAACGAGAAACCGCCCAATCCCTTTGGGGAACGTTTCAGTAATTCATCAAAAACAGGAATAATTTGAGGCTCGCTCCATTTAGAGCCGTCATTAACGGATTCATAAACAGCATATTGTGTTTCGTTGTGACTGCCTAAAAACACAATTCTTTTGCCATCGTGAGTGATTGCAGAATTTGTGATTGTACCTTGATAATCAGGGAATAAATCGATTTGCGCATGAAGGGCAAATGGCAGTAATACTACAGCTAACGCACTTAATATCAACCTATTTTGTATCATACTAATATTAATTTCCTATCAAAATAAATGGTGACCAATAATATGGTCGCACATAGTTTTTATCCGACATTAGCGACAATTTCGCTTTTTGCAATAACTCGGCATAGCCCAACCCTTCGTTTTCCTTTGCAAAAAGTTGCTTATAGAAATCCATCATCAACAACGAAGTTGAACTATCAGAAACTTTCCAAAGCGAAACAAGCAAATTTTTGCTGCCAGCATAGATGAAAGCCCTTGATAATCCGACAATTCCCTCACCTTTCATTATCTTTCCCAAGCCAGTTTCGCATGCCGACAAAATAAGCAAATCGCAATTAAGTTTCAAACCGTATACATCGCTTGAGTACAACACTCCATTTTGCTTATCGTCCTTCAAACAGCTCAATTGGACGCCCGATAATTCTGGTTTTTCAGGATTTACAAAACCATGTGTTGCCAAATGTATAAATTTAAAGTTAGATATTGAATCAGAACTGAAATTCAATCGGTTAGCGCTACCCCACAAGCAAGCCTTTGCCGGCAATCCGGCTTTAACAAACATTGTAAAAATATTTCGCACCTCGGGTTCCGATGATGGCAATGGTTCTAACTTATTGTTATTAACAACCTCAATATCAGTAAAATCGCGCTCAAATTTCTTAATTCGGCTATCAAGCAATACTCCTGAATATTTACCTGCGGTAAACACAGGCGCAAGCCCTAACCAACCATTGGCTGTTGACTGTTTCGTCCGCACAATGCTCCGATAATAAAGTGTTGCCGAATAGGCATAAGCTACTGAAAATCTTCTGATTAAAAATTGATACGATGCGTAATCATAAACAGAACCTGCAACTTCGGCTGTAATCAAACTCTCAAAAGGAATTTGATTTAACGCTCCATCAGGAATCACGACTAAATGTTTGATATTAAAGGCAATAGAATCAGGGAACAACAAGTCGCAAAACTTGTTCGACAACCGGCAAAAATCTTTCATCGCTCTTTGCGATGTTTGCAAAATCGAATTTCTATAAAGTCTAACTGTATCACCAATATTATTGAAAACTTGCTGAATATCAATAGAAAAATCATCATTTGTTATGCGCAACGCGTACAAATCTTCATCGCCTAAAAAATACATTACAAGTTGAGTTGATTGAGGCAATTTTTGTTGCAACTCGTTTAAAGTAACTGTATTATCAGCATATTTAAGTTGGTGATATTCAGGGAATTCTTTTTCAAGCAGATTTACAAATTCAGTATGACGCCGATTTGCAGAGAGCAAACTATCGCGAATTTGAGTTGAGTTTTTAGGTTTGTCAGCTAAAAGTTTTTCATAATATAAGACATCGGCAGACAACTGATTTTCAATCTGTTGCAAATTTTCCGGAATATTAGCTAACTTCATTGCATCTTGTCCTACCATCGACTCAAGCAACGAGTTTGATTTTCCTTTTTCGGCAAAAGAAAATGCTTGTTGCTGAAAGTAACGAGTTTGATTTTCAGGCAATTCTGCATTTATCAATTCA
>CALBPW010000512.1 GCA_937899145.1 uncultured Bacteroidota bacterium | reverse complement strand
GATTCATTTCTACTGGTAAACCCTTTAATCCTTCTTTATATCTTTCATAAATTGCTTTCTTTTGAGCAATATGTTCTTCTAGGTGTGGAAATTGTCCTCTTACTACACCAGCAATAACATTACTCATACGATAATTATATCCGATTTCTTCGTGTTGATACCATGGTGCGGCCTCGCGCGACTGTGTTGACCATTTGCGCACTTTGTCGGCATCTTCTTTGCTGTTTGTCAGGAACATACCACCTGATGAACCAGTGATAATTTTGTTGCCATTAAAACTGATGGCCGCAAAATCGCCAAACCCGCCTGTTTCCTTACCGTTATATGTGGCCCCAAACGATTCGGCAGCATCCTCAACGATGAGTGCCCCATGGCGGTTGCATATCTCACGGATAGCATCAATTTTTCCGGGAATACCATAAAGGTGCGCCATTACAACAAGTTTGACTTCGGGATACATTTCAAAGGCTTTTTCGAGTGCCTTCGGACACATATTCCATGTATCTGGTTCGGTATCAATAAAGATAATCTCCCCTCCTTCATACGCTACTGAATTTGCAGTCGCATTGAAAGTCATATCGGAACAAAAAACCTTATGCCCCTGCAGAGTTCCGCTGTTTGGTTTTGCCTGACCGTAAAGCTTTTCGCCTGCTAATTTTGTTGCAAGATGCAAGGCGGCTGTGCCACACGAGAGTGCAACAGCATATTTAACGCCAATGCGTGTGGCAACAAGTTTTTCCAACTCGTTTATATTCTCACCTGCTGTTGTAATCCAGTTTTTCACAAAGGCATTGTTCACCCAATGCTGCTCGTCGCCGTGCATTGTGGGCGACGACAGCCATAACTTCTTTTCGAATGATTTTATATCGTTCCGATTCTGAAACATTTTTTATTTTGATTTTAAGTATTGGCTTCAGTGTCAGTCAAATAAACAATTCATTGTCAACCTTAATCCCGAAGCCACCGTAACTCTACCTTTATCTTATTAGTTTTCAAGTTGTACTGCAGGCAAATCTACTGCAACATTTGCTAATCCGTCGAGGACGATTATAAAACGTTTCCGCCCATTGATACGGCTGACCACTCCTTGCAAACCATCAAACACTCCACCGCTGATGGTCACCTTGTCGCCCACCGCAAAATCGACGCGCTCAAGTTTGACATCGGGAGCTGCGCAGACAAGCATAAAATCTTGCATCTGCTTGTCGCTCACCACCATACTTGAGTTGGTATTGCGATCGACAAGGTAATGGACTTCATATTTCAGGTTGTTAGATAAGGCAAAACGACTATCGGCCTCAATGTGTACAAATATCATTGATGGCAACACTGGCGTTTCTATCTTCTTTTTGCGTCCATGTCCGTAATAATGGTAATCGGTTGTGGTAGGAAGAAAATACTCAATGCCCATTGTTTGCAGAACTGTTCTGACAGCCTTTTCCTGCCGCGGTTTTGTTTTGAGCACGTACCATTTCTCCATACTATACACAGCTTCGCCACTGTCGGGTGTGGCTATACATCACGACCATATTGTTATTTTTAAATATAATCAATTGTGTATCAACACAATCAATCAAACATGAACAATATGCCTACCTTTTCTTTTTAGAAATTGCAATAATAACAAGAATAAATCGAACTTTCGCACTAATTTTTGATAACAATTTTGCCTTGATTGCCTTACTATTGCTTATTTTATTGATATTGCAGATATTCCGCAAATAATATTTATGGGCTGATGTTTCAATTACAAATCCAATTTAAGCTCGCCCGATTCGTATGCCTTAAATTTTGCTGATAAAAGGTTGAACCATTCAACAATAACTTTCATTGCCTCGGCTGTCGATTTTGTTATCTGACTGCCTTTCAGTTTCAAAATCAAAAATCCATAAACCGAATTGAGTGCAAGTTGTAAATCGTTATCGGCTGTTGCGGATTGGCGTTGCCGCAATTCTGCCAGCAATGGCGCAACAATTGCAAATTTTGATTGGTAAGCAATTTCTTTCAGATTGTTCATCAAATATAGGTGAAAATCAAATACTTCAGCGATTTTATTTTTGATGGTAATTAGATGTCCGCTTGTGTGCAAATGCTCCTCTTCCATCTGATTGGCAAGACCAAAATACCATTGACTGACTTCGGATTGAATTGCCATATCTGATGGATATTTAGCCAATAACTGTCTATCAATCAATTTTTTATCAAATTTACAAGCTCTAATAAGGTCTTCAATCTGAAACATATACAAAAAATATTCGCAGATGTTTTCATTCTTTTTTTGATATGCAACGTACATTTTTGCTTTAAAATTGTGATTCTGAAATATTTAAAGATGATGTGACCAATTTAGTCAACAATAAAAATTACTTTCTGGTTGACAATTTATAATTAAACAATGATTCGATTCTATTTTACAAAAATTCCGCATAATCACAACGGAATCCTCGTAAAAAATCAGTAATCAACATGCGTTTTTTCCCTGCCAATTGAACTTCGTAAAGTGCTATAAATCCACCTTTTACGCACACTTTAAAATATGATTTCCCATCGGTTTCCATTTTACCCAAAGGTTGATTATGTTCATGCTGCTCAAATTTAGCATTAAAAATTTTCATTGATAATGGCGCAGCGTCATCAATCTTCAAATCGCCATAAGCAGTAGGGTACGGACTGAGCCCGCGTATTTGATTTATGATTTTTGCAGGTTCTTCTTTCCAATCAATCCGACAATCTTCTTTAAATATTTTTGGTGCGTTTTTCAGTATTCCATCAGCAGGCATTAATTGGCTTTGCGGTGTACCTTTAATATTACCTTTTTCAATTGCTTCAATGGTTTTTATCAATAGTTTAGCACCTAAAATCATCAGTTTGTCGTGAATAGTTCCAACGTTGTCGTCGGGTTCTATGCTGATTTTTTCGTATTGTAAAATGTCGCCTGTGTCAATCTCATGTTTTAGCAGAAAAGTGGTGACACCGGTTTCGGTTTCGCCATTCATGATTGCCCGGTTTATTGGAGCCGCCCCGCGATAGTTTGGCAATAGTGATGCGTGAACATTTATAGACCCCAATGGCGGCATACTCCACACACTTTCGGGTAGCATTCTGAAAGCTACAATCACTTGTAAATCGGCTTTCCAACTGCGCAAAGCATCTTGAAAATCAACATCTTTCAATTTTTCTGGTTGAAGAATCGGCAAACCTTTGCTTTTGGCAAATTGTTTTACAGCACTTTCGCTCATTTTTTGCCCTCTACCTGCTGGCTTATCGGGGGTAGTTACCACACCAACCACATTATATCCATTATCAATCAATGCTTTAAGGCTTTCAACTGCAAAATCGGGCGTACCCATAAATACTATTCGCATATTTATTTAGAACTTGAAAATTACAAATTGCTCTTTCTGCTCACTTCTCTTTACTCTTAAATTCAACAAGGCCACCCAAAAGCAGCCTTGTTGAAAGTTGTTTGTATATTTTTAAATAGTTATTTGATTTTCTCGTAACAACGAACCCAATCAATCTGCATTGCCGATGGCAAATTGTCGGCATCTTTAGTTAAACCCGACGACAGCATTATGAACATTTGCTCTTGCGGAATGTTATTTTTAGCCGAAGCCACTTCGTAACCATTTATTTTCCAAACAATTGCGTCGGCTGTCCAATCAATAGTGTAAATGAAGAAATCTTTTGAAAGTGCTGAGCCTCCAAACTTGCAACCGCAAGCTGTTCCTTTATTATACGCTGATACTTGCATTTGTCCCTTTTTGACATTGAACTTAAATATATCAATTTCAGGTTCTTTATTTTCCCCTTTTAACCAAAATGCTTGATAAACAGGCGATTGTGAATTAATTTTGATTTTAGCCTCAAAACGTCCGTATTGCTGACGGAAACTATTGGCAGTACTCAACAAACCAGATGTGTATTCAAAATCTTTAGTGAAGAAGCCATGTTTTGCATCCCAAACTTTGCCATTGGCCTTTTCCTTTTTGGTTATAATACTCAATACCGATTGTTTAATATCAACATTCTTATTATCAGTAAAATACTGTTTTTCACCAGCCAAAACGTAGCGGTCGTTTAGCATCATTTTACCCCAAAAGTAACTATTCATCCATTTCGACTCATCAATCTTGGCGTCGTTAAAATCGTCTTCAAAAGTCAAACTCCAAGCGTTCAGTTCGTCAAATTTGTTTGAATTGATTGTTGCTTGATACCATTTTATATCGTCTGAATTTTTAAGTTCGTAATATTGTTGCTCACGCTTAGCCTCGTCTGTTTTATTAAAGCGGTCTTTATCAAGCAAATAGGCTTTTTGCTTTTTAAATTCATCAGAGTTTATGGTTTGTTTAAGCGCCTCGTATTCAGCAATTAAATTCGACTGCTTAGTTTCTAAATACAATTTGTAAGCAGATTTTTTCTGGTATTTTGTCCAGAATTTCAGTTCTGAATTCTTTTTCAATTGCTTAAATTCTTTTAGCAATTGTTTGCACTCTGCGACTTTTTCGGGATTTGATTTATCTGATTTAGATTGCTGAAAATCCGCACTAATAACAATTTCGGCAAGTTCTTTCATACGTTTCAGCGCATCGGAGTTTGCTGCTGATTCAAATCGTTTTAAATCAGATGATTGCACAACTTTGAAATAATTACGTACTCGCTTATCCTTTTCGAAAGCTGCAAATTGCTTTTCTTGCTTGCAAATGTCGGAATTGGCATAGTTTAGAGCCGTAATCTGACTTTTGAGATTTTTAAATTCAGCCGAATCGATATATTCTTGTAACTTATTGAATGTCCGCAAAGTATCGGAATTTTTAAATTCGTTTAGGCGCTGATATTCTGCAATAAGTTGTTTACGGTCGTTCTCTATCTTTTCTGTTTTTGGCAATAAGCCAAACGCTAAACGCAGTGCGAAACTGAAATTTGCCATATTATCATGTTTTATTTGGTGCAAATATAAAATAAGTTTTAAGTTATCGAAGTTTTAAGTTTTAAGTTAACGCCCTGACTTCTCAAATCATTACTTCTCACATCGCCTTCGGGATTGTAAATAAGAACGTACTCCCCTCGCCTTTGGTACTTTCCGCCCAAATTTTACCGTTATTTTTTTCGATAAATTCTTTGCACAAAATCAGTCCCAAGCCAGTTCCTTCAAGTTCGCTATTTTCGCCATGAGTAAGAGTTCGAGTATCGATGCGGAATACTTTCGATAACTGTTCGGCATCCATTCCGATGCCTTGGTCGGAGATGCCAACTTCGAGCATATCGTCTTCCACATCACGCACTTTTATGGTTATTGTAGCATTTGCGGGGCTGAATTTCAGCGCGTTAGACACAATATTGCGAATAACAAATGTCAGCATATCCAAATCGGCGTAAGCGTCTAAATATGTATCAATATCGTGGTCGATGCTGATGTTTTTTTCTTTAATGACACCCGCTTGCTGATCTAAAATACTGTTTACTATGTTGCTCAAATTCACAATTTTAAAATTGATTTTAATTTGTCCGGTTTGTGAGCGTGCCCACTGAAGCAGATTCTCGAGTAATCCAAAGATTTTGTGCGAATAAAAGTTTATCTGTTTGATGTATTCGTGGTCTTTTTGAGGGTTCGATTGGTATATTCCGCTGAGCATCAAATCGGTAATGTTGATGATTGCCGAAAAGGGATTTTTCAAATCGTGCGATATTATTGTAAAAAATTTGTCTTTCGAAGCGTTTTTTTGCTCCAATTCAACTTTCTGCTTTTCAAGACTTCGTTTTTCTTCAATCAATTTATCTTGTTCGCGCTGAATTTCAATAGATTTTTGCGTCATTGCCACTTCTCGCGCATTAAATTCGCGCAAACGGCCAAGCAAAACAACCATCATTTTGCGCCAAAGGTCGGCTCGTGGCACCACTATCTGGCTAAATTTATCGCGACTGAGTATCAAGAATGTTGAGCTACGCAATGTTGTCGCACTTGTTGAGCGTGGAGCCTCGTCAATCAGCGTGTACTCGCCAAAGTATTGGTGGCTGTTGAGTGTAGCAAAAGTATGTTCGTTATTGTGTATCTTAACGCTGCCCTCAACAATTATGTACATTGAATTGCCGGGCGAGCCTTGCGAAAACAATAGTTCATTTTTCCGATAATGAACTTCTTGCATATTCGTTGCTAAAGCATTAAGAGTTTCTTCGTCAAAATCTCTAAAAAGATCGACCTGACGCAGCAACGAAATTGATTTTTGAATGTCCTCTTGCATAGTGCTTTGTTTTATCGGTTAAATATAAGATAAACTAATACTTAAAAACAAAAAAAATACAATTTTTATTCTATATTATTTCACAACTTGTTTTTGTCAAACAATTATCTGCGAGCAAACATGTTTTTTTTCCACGCGGCCGATATTCGCACTCCGAAAAAATTATTTATTTTGTTTCCGCGATAAAAATCATATATGAGGGCTATGTTGCCCGGATAAAATTTTATGCTGGCAGCCATTGTATTGTTAAAAAATTTTTCACCAGAAAATTTACTGCCACCGCCGATTGTTGTCTCAATAAATGGTGTGAAATTCGCATCATATAAATGATATTTCAAATCTACAAACAGTTGTCCCCCAAAAGAATCTTCATAACAACAATCATTCAATTCAGATGGTTCATTTGATTCATCTTTTTCAGTATCAGCGGCAAACGGGAATGCAAAGCCACCACCTAAAAATAATTTTGGCGTCAGCTGAACTCCATTGACTAAAAAAAATGACAATTCAGTGCTGTTTCGTTTTCCGGCTGAAAGTTCAACTCCGCCCGCCCCGCAATACACCTTTTGGAAGTCACTTTCGGTATCTTGTGCAATAACATTGGCAGTAACAATCAGAGCTACAATAAGTAACAATATTTTTCGCATTTTCATCGTTTTTACAATTTTTAAAAATAGCGAATGTTTGGAAGAGTGCAACAAAAATTATTTTTATGTAAACTTTCTCTCTCCCCTTTTTTAGCATTTAATTTTTTGTAATTTAACACATTATTTTTTTAAACGAAAGAGTTATGAAAGTGCCAAAAATAGTTAAAGACGACCCTTGGTTAAATCCTTATAAACAAGTTATTTCCGACCGTATGCACCATTGCATCGATGTTGAGAGCCGACTGACAGCAAATGGGAAACAGACACTTTTCGATTTTGCAAATGGATATATGTACTATGGTACTTTTTGCGACGGACAGACAACTACCATACGCGAGTGGCTGCCAAATGCAATGCGCGTTACGCTGATTGGAGATGTCAATAATTGGACAGAAAGTGCTGATTTCGATTTTAAACCTCTTACTAATGGCAATTGGGAGTTGCAATTGCCAGCCGCAAAGTTTGGGCACGGCTCAATTTACCGACTAAAAGTTTATTGGAATGGTGGCGAAGGCGAGCGCATTCCGGCTTGGGCGCAACGTGTAGTACAAGATTCCGCAACTAATATTTTTAGTGCACAAGTGTGGTGCCCTGCAGAGCCGTACAAATGGAAATGCACCAATCGTCCGAAAGCCGAAGAACCATTTATTTATGAGGTGCATATAGGTATGGCAGGCGAGAAAGAAGCCGTCAGCACCTTCAACGAGTTTAAGCAGGATGTTTTGCCCCGCGTTATCCGCCTTGGCTACAACACTATTCAAATGATGGCAATTCAAGAGCACCCCTACTATGGCTCGTTTGGCTACCATGTATCAAGTTTTTTTGCGGTATCGTCGCGTTTTGGCACCCCCGACGACCTAAAAGCTCTGATTGATGAGTGTCATCAGAATGGCATTCGCGTGGTGATGGATTTAGTTCATTCTCACGCAGTTAAGAACGAAAATGAAGGGCTCGGGCTTTACGATGGCACCCGCTACCAATTCTTCCATAGTGGCAATCGAGGCTTGCACCCTGC
>CALBPW010000511.1 GCA_937899145.1 uncultured Bacteroidota bacterium | reverse complement strand
GGCCGTACTCGCGTGCCAGACGTACTGCGGTGCGCACATAGTCGAGGTCGCCCATAAAAGATTGCCAATAAAAAGTGCCAGACGACACGTTGGTTGGATCGGTAATATTGTTGGTTTCGTAGCTTTGGAGAACGAAATTGCCATTGCCGTCATCGCCACTTTCGCTTATAGCTTCGTTCACCACGTCCCAAGCCTTAACATAGCCATCGGTGGCCTCCATCATTCCTGCAATCCATTGATCCATAGCCCAAGCAAGGGTATCGCGCTTTTCCTCGTCGGTAAGTGCGATTGTTTGGTTACTACCTTTATGCGTGATTTTCAGACTTTCTACCCAAATATCACCAGCAAAATTGCCCGATTGTAACAAGACATGCCCCCCTCCTTCTTTTAAGTTATCGATATGGAAAGCAACATCAGACCACTCATCGGTAAGGTTTATTTTGAGATTGTCGTTATTACTCCAACCGCCTACTGCAACTGTTATATCGGTTGCGTCCGAGGCTTTAGCACGGATAGTAAAATCGTACGACTCTCCTGTTTTTGCAGATATGCCGCTGGCTATTTGATACTGCACATCCCAGAAATTGGTTGCAACGGCATTGTTTGTTATATGCAAGCCTTCGGCTTCGGTTGCAATTGTATAATTATAGTCCGAAAAATCACTATGCCAATAAGGATATGATTTCAGTCCTTTATAACTTTGATTTAAATCTTCGACATCAGTTTTTTCTTCATCCGGCACTTCAACTTCTTTATCAGCCATAAGCCCAAGCAAGTATCCTGGCTGTTGCTGCGAGTGCCAAGCAAGCACGTGTCCATAAATGGTCAGATTATTAGCTTTTGCATCGCTAACAAAAGTTTTCACTTTAGTAAAATCCATTTTTCCACTGCCATTAACAACCGATCCGTACTTCATTGCGTTGCCCGCTACAATCTCATCAAAATGTGATGAAATAGTATCTTTCACACCATTTTTATTACTGTGAAATTCAGAAACATCGTGTGCTGCAGTAAGTTTGAAGTTAGGGAATTTCGATCTGTCAACATAACTTTTCAGATAGCCATACCTGTTAGTAGCTGTATGAACCGAATCCCAAAAAGCTTGTATTGAATCGAGTACCATTTGTGCTGAATCAATTACAATTTGTGCTGAATCAATTACAATTTGAGTCGAATCTGAAGATGTTGTTTGTGTACTGTCAGTTACATTAACTTCAGGAACTACTATTGGTGTTGGCTCATCGTCGTCTTTCTTACAAGCGGCAAAAATAAGCGCAACCGATAATGTCAATAACAAAAATTTCTTCATATAATTAAAATTTAAAAACGTTGACAAATTTATTAAAAGTTCAGTGCCGCTGACTTTTGTTTATAGATATTCTTTTTTCATATTTGAACATAACAAAAATGCCTAATTATGAACGCAAAAAAACTTTTAGTCTTATTTGCAACTGCTATATCGACATGTGCATCAGCGCAGATAAAGAACTATACTCCAATCAATTACGGACCCAAAAACTACGGAATGGCATACGATGCCGAAAACCACGCCATAGCCCAAAATGCACTTGGAATTATGTATTTCGGAACCGCCAATGCCATTTGGGAATTTGACGGACAAACATGGCGCCGCATTGAGGTTAAACAAGGCGTTTGGGTGAAATCGATTCTGACATCCGCATCTGGCGATACAATATTTATTGGTGCTCAAAACGAGTTTGGCTGCCTTGTAAAAAACAATAGTAACACCAATTTCATCTACACATCGCTTGCCGATAGTGTCAGACAACAAACCTTCCAATTTTCAGACATTTGGAAGATATTCAAATGCGATGGTAATGTTTATTTCCAAAGTTATGAGTACATTTTTAAGTTCGATGGCAAAAATATCTCGATAATCGAACCCGAAACGGTGTTCCACAATGCCTTTTGCGCCAACAATAATATATACGCGCGCCAACGCGATATTGGACTTGTGAAAATTAACAATAATCAATCAGAATCAGTAACCAACGGTAAAATTTTCGCAAAAATCGGAATTTTTGGAATTATCGATATTGATACCGATAAACAGCTGATTATAAGCTACGAAAATGGCACATGGTTAATGCAAAACGATACCATAATGCCAAACAAATCGGCATTAAATGCTAATTTAAAAAAACTTGGATTTAATGTTACAAGTTGCGCCAAAATTAACAATAATACAATCGCTCTTGGTTCGTACGACAACGGAGTATTAGTTGTCAAAACCGACGGCACAATTGTAACACACAAAAACACCGATAACGGACTGATTGACAATTTTATAAACAACATTTTTTGCGACCGCGAACAAAACATTTGGATTACCACGCGCAAAGGCATCTCTCTCCTACCCGATAATAGTTGCCTGTCGGTTTTTTCAACCGAAAGTGGCATAAATGGCAGTGTTTATGCCATTCAAGAATTTGACAATCAACTATATATTGGCACATCAATTGGTTTATCAAAAATGCGAATCCCCACAAGCTCAAGTATATCAGACAATTACACACAAAATTTATTTGTCGATATTGATGAAATCAGACAAAGTGTTTGGAGTATGACAGAGTGCTTTGGCAACCTTTTTGCCGGCACTGATGATGGAGTATATCGCATAAATAAAAAGCAAAAAATTGAGAAAATCGCCGATTTTGATTCACACTGCATCACATTTGATGCCAACAAACAGATATTGCTGTCTGGAGGAAACCATGGGCTTGCAGTATTTCTGTTTGACAATGAAACAGATAAGTGGTTTCTATTACACACTGTTGCAAACGGTTTTAATGTTAATAGCATTGAAACAGAAACAGATAGCCTTGGGAACACCATTGCGTGGCTTGGCTCAAACCACCAAGGAATTGTTCGTGCGACAATTGACGAATTTAACATAAAAACAGATTTTTTTACCCAAAGCAACGGCTTGGCACAAGGCTTAGCAATGCCTATTAAATACAATAATCAGATTTTATTTCTTAATCAAGGAGGACACATTTTCAGGTATCTCAGCCAAGAAGAAGTTGCCGAAACACTTGCCGACTCACTCAAATACTTAGCCACACCAATATTTAGCGATGCCGAAATTGATATTATCAATAATATTTATCTGCTAAAATCGTACGACAGCATTACATGGGTATCAGAAGGCACAAATATTGGCTACTACACATTTGGCGACACAACATTTCACAATAAAAAATTCAGCGGCATCGATGCCGGAAAAATCAACACCATCTACACAAACAACAACAAACAAGTATGGTTGGGCGCAACCGACGGTTTAGTTTTGTGCGACAATGCAAGCGACAAAATTCAGATTCCCTATTTTAGCGTCAACCGCAGCCTCAAAACCGGCGAACAAAACCTCAACCTAAACGCCATAAAACCAAAAATCGACTATCAACATAACACTCTGATTTTCAGTTTTGCAGCACCTTGGTTTCAATTTCCGAAATCGGTCAAATTTTTATATCAATTAGATGGATACCTCGACAATTGGCAAGAAGCCGAATCAAACACCGCCACATTCAATCAACTGCCCGAAGGCACGTACACTTTTAAAATAAAAGCCCGCAACGCTTTTGGCGATGAAAGTTCAACTGCCGAATACACTTTTACTATTCGACCACCTTGGTACAGAACTTTTGCCGCTTATTTAACATATTTGATATTGATACTTTTAGGCATCATCGCCTTAACAAAATACCGCACTCACCAACTCGAAGAGCGCAACCGCCTGCTTGACCAAGAAGTAAAACGCCAAACAAAACAAATTGAAGAACAACTGGAACAAATTGAAAATCAAAACATTTCACTAACCGACAGCATAAATTACGCTGCTCGTATTCAGCGTCAATCGCTACCAAACACCGATATTATCAACAAATATGTAAGCGATTCGTTTGTGCTATTTAAGCCTCGCGACATAGTCAGTGGTGATTTTTATTGGTGCGCTGAGGTTAACAATAATCTAATAGTAACCGCAGCCGATTGTACAGGTCACGGAGTACCGGGAGCACTGATGAGTATGCTTGGAATGAACTCTCTCAACTCAATTGTAAAAGTACGCAACACAACAACACCCGGAACAATACTTAACGACCTAAGAGCCAGCATTATACGCTCATTTGCCGACAAAGGTGAAAACGCTGCAAAAGACGGAATGGACATCTGCCTACTCACCATCGACCGACAAAATATGAAACTACATTTTGCTGGAGCCTACAATCCCCTTTTGCAAATCAGAAACGGCGTACTTACTGAATATAAGGTAGATAGATTTCCTTGCGCACTAATGGAATTTTCAAAAGAGTTAACACCATTTAATACACAAACCATAGATATTGAAGAGGGCGACTGCTACTACTTCTTCTCCGATGGCTACTGCGACCAATTTGGCGGAGAAGACGGAATGCGCAAATTTATGAAATCGCGATTCAAACAACTACTAACAAGCATTTGCGACAAACCAATGGCAGAACAATGCGAAATTCTAAACCGCACACACATTGAGTTTAAAGGCAACACCGACCAAATTGACGACATTTTGGTTATCGGAATTAGAATTTAACCCCCACCTGTTCAATGTTTATGATAATTTCTTGTCTGCTCAAATTTTGGTTCGCATGTCAAATTAATGCCAAGTTTTTTAAATGTTGACTCATCAACTGAGCTAACCATAACCGTTGCGTGAGCTGTTGAGCCTTTCAGTTTTGGCAATTGTTGCATTGCACGTTCTGCAAGTTCGTTGTGCGCCGCCGACGACGATAGTGCAATCAGAATTTCATCGGTATGAAGGCGCGGATTGGCGCTACCAAGATACTCGGTTTTCAAAGTCTGAATTGGCTCAATAGCAAGCCGCGAGACAAGATTAAACGATGGGTCGATGCGGGCTAATGTTTTAAGCGCATTAAGCAGGGCCGCCGCCAATGGTCCAAGCTGATCGCTGGTTTTGCCCGTTACAATAGTACCATCGGGCAGTTCAATTGCTGCGGCAGGATGCCCTCCTGTGGCTGTTTCTTTTTTCAATGCGGCGTCAACCACCTTATAATCAGTTGGTTTGATATGCGCTTGATATAGCAGCGATTCAAGTTTTGTCAAATTGTCTTTGCTTTCGCCGTAGCGTTTGCGGTCGCATAGGCACTTGTAATAGCGGCGGATAATCTCATATTTAGACGCTTCTTTGCAAACATCATCGTCAACGATGCAGTAACCAACCATATTCACGCCCATATCGGTCGGACTTTTGTTCGGACTTTTACCGTAAATCATTTCAAATGTGGCATTTAAAACCGAAAACGCCTCAACATCGCGGTTATAATTTACGGTTGTCTCGCCGTATGCTTCAAAGTGAAATGAGTCAATTATGTTAACATCGTTCAAATCGGCAGTGGCTGCTTCGTAAGCTAAATTTACGGGGTGTTTGAGTGGAATATTCCAAATTGGGAAGGTTTCAAACTTGGCATATCCGGCATTTATTCCTCGTTTGTGTTCATGATAAAGTTGCGAGAGGCAAGTTGCCAATTTTCCGCTACCAGGCCCCGGAGCCGTTACCACCACAAGCGGACGCGTCGTCTTGATATACTCATTGCGCCCATACCCGTCGTCTGAAACAATCAAATTGATATTGTTTGGATACCCCTCAATCACATAATGATGATACGAAGCGATACCGAGCGATTTCAATTTATTTTCAAACCTGATTGCAGAGTGTTGCTTATTAAATTTTGTTAAACAGACGCTTCCGACATATAATCCAACACTATTAAACTCATCAATCAGCCTAAGCACATCTTCATCGTAGGTGATGCCATAGTCGGCGCGGATTTTATTTGCTTCAATATCCTCTGAATTTATGGCGATAACTATTTCGATTTTGTCTCTCAATTTAAGCAGCATTTGCATTTTTGAGTCGGGCAGGAAACCGGGCAGTACGCGCGATGCGTGATAATCGTCGAACAATTTGCCGCCTATTTCCAAATACAACTTGTCGCCAAATTTTTTGATACGCTCTTCAATGTGCGACGATTGCATACTCAAATACTTATCGTTGTCAAAACCGATTTTTGTTTCCATAATATAACTATTTACAAATCAACTGTTTGTGTTATAAAAATAAAATCAAAATGTAAATGTGATTTCGGTTTGTAAAATTAAAAACACAACGCAATAATTAAGATGTTTTACTGTACAAAATTCACGTATTTTTCCCAATACCCGACAACTACACCTATCTCCCAACGTTTAATGATTACTCTCGCAAGGGCATGGCGCATAGCCTTTATACCGTTTTTTTTGTGTAGCGCACGATGACGATATTATACTGAATATCAACAATATAAATACTGACAAAATTATTAATCCGCTTCTATTTTTCATTTTCCTCGGTAGTTGAATTCTGATTCTGCTCATAATACAAACAAAAATCGTGCAAACCGCACTTGGCGCACTTTGGTTTTCGTGCCATACAAACGTAGCGGCCATGCAAAATAAGCCAATGATGCGCTATTGGAAGCAAATCGGGTGGAATGTTTTTCACAAGTTGCCGTTCGGTATCAATTGGCCGCTTTGCATTAATTGTTAAGCCGATGCGTGCCGACACCCTAAAAACGTGTGTATCAACTGCTAATGCTGGTTTGTTATAAACAACTGAGGCGATCACGTTTGCTGTTTTGCGCCCAACACCTGGCAATTGTTGCAACTGTTCAACATTGTCCGGCACAATGCCGCCAAATTTCTCTGTAAGCATTTTAGCCATTCCAGACAAATGCTTAGCCTTATTGTTTGGATACGAGCAGCTTTTTATTAGCGCAAATATCTCATCCACGCTACTTTCTGACATCGATTTTGCATTTGGAAACCGATTGAATACGGCTGGCGTAATCATATTTACACGCTTGTCGGTGCATTGTGCCGATAAGATAACGGCCACCAGCAATTCGTAGGCGTTACGGTAATGCAATTCGGTTTTTGCAATTGGCATATTAGTTTGAAACCAACTGATTACATTTCTATAACGCGCTGCAAGTTGCATATTTTCAGCGTTTTAAGCAAACTCGCCCAATTCTATCCAGCGGTCGGTTTTGGCATCTAACTCCACACCTATTTCCTCAAAACGCTTCGATAGTTCCATAATTTTCGTTGCATCTGATTCGCCACCCGATAGAGCCGCTTCAATTTCAACTTTCTCTGTTTCAAGTTGCCCAATAACAGCCTCAAGCTGCTCAAATTCTTTTTGCTCCTTATACGTCAATTTGCGTTTTGCGGCATGACGTTCCTTTTGCGTTTTCGGCTCGGTTTTTATCGCTGCATTTTCGGTTTTAACCTGATTACTTTTCCATTCGCGATATTGCGTATAATTACCCGGGAAATCTTTAATTTTCCCATTTCCCTCAAACACAAGCAGATGGTCAACAACTTTATCCATAAAAAACCTGTCGTGCGACACAATCAGCACGCAGCCATCGTATTGCGATAGATAATCTTCAAGTACATTAAGCGTTACAATGTCGAGGTCGTTTGTCGGCTCATCAAGGATTAAAAAGTTGGGGCTGTGCATCAGTATCGTCATCAGATACAGGCGTTTACGCTCGCCGCCACTCAGTTTGCCAATGTAGCTATAGTGCATCGGTGGCGGAAACAAAAAGTAGTTCAAGAATTGCGTAGGCGAAAGCCGACGGCCATCGCCCATTGCTATATCTTCGGCAATTTCTTGAATAACTTCGATAACCCGCTTATTATTGTTAAACGCTTCGTTTTCTTGTTTGTAATAACCAATTCGGATTGTTGTCCCAATCTCAATTTTGCCTTTATCGCAAGGTTCACTGCCAACTATTATGTTAAGTAGAGTGGTCTTTCCTATTCCGTTCGAGCCAACAATTCCAACTTTTTCGCCACGTTTGAACTGATAGGTGAAATCATCAAGTAAAACCTTGTCATCGAATCTTTTATAAAGACTGTACAGGTCGATAATCTTAGTTCCTAAACGCGAACTTTTGACATCAATTTGCATTTGTTCTGTTTTCACGCTCTTGAACGCTGTTTTTTTAATATCTTCAAATGCGTCAATCCTATATTTAGCCTTTGTTCCCCGAGCTTGCGGCATTCGGTTTATCCAGTCTAACTCTTTTTTATAAAGTTGTCGTGCTTTTTCTATTTCAGTATTTTGATTGTAAATTCGTTCCTCGCGTTTTGCCAAAAAATAGGAATAATTACCCCTGTATTTAAACATCTGATTATCATCAATTTCGTAGATAATATCGCACACACGGTCAAGAAAATAGCGGTCGTGTGTTACCATTATAATAGTACTTTTTGATGATATCAAGATATTCTCGAGCCACTCTATCATATTGAGGTCTAAGTGGTTAGTTGGCTCATCAAGAATCAGAATATCAGGCTCGTTGATAAGTGTTTTGGCAAGTGCAAGGCGCTTTTTCTGTCCACCCGACAGTTGCCCGACTTTTTGTTCGAAATTATTTATGTTAAGTTGCGATAATATTTGTTTGATTCTATTTTCGTACGTCCATGCTTTTGCCAAATCCATTGCATTTATGGCAGCCGCCAAGCGTTGCTCATCATGCGATATGCAGGCTTCTTCATACTCTTTTATTGTTTGAATTGCTGCGTCGTTTGAGGCGAAGACATCTTCCATCACGCTCAAATTGGCGTTTAATTGTGGTTCTTGCTCAAGATAACCAATTGAGATGTCGCTGTGAATGATTACAGAGCCCGCATCAGGAGTATCGGCACCGGCTAAAATGCGCAGCAGCGAAGTTTTACCGGCGCCATTGTTGGCGATTATTGCCACACGCTGCCCTTTTTCCACACTTAAGCTAATGCCTTCGTACAGCACCAAATCGCCATACGATTTTGTAATGCCTTCGGCTTGGAGATAATTCATTTTTGTTGATTGCTGTTATGCTAAAATTTCTTTCACTTTAGCCACAACATCGTTGAGTTTCAATGGTTTTTCAAAGAAAACATTTGCGCCCATCTTCAACACTTTTTCCTTTTCAGAATGTTCGTTGTAAGCGCTAACTACCATTACGGGAATATTAGCTGTTTCGGCATTGCTTCTGACAGCTTCAAGCACCTCCTCGCCCGACATGCCCGGCATCATCAAGTCAAGCAAAATAACATCTATCTTCTTCCTGTTCAAAATTTTAAGTGCTTCTTTACCTGAAAATGCGACTTCGATAGCATAACCATTTTTCTCTAAAACAGTCTGTAACAATAAGTTGTTCGTCGATGAGTCGTCAACCAGCAGAATTGTAGATTTTTTGTTTTCCATAAGAATTTATTTTGTACGTACGTTGAAAGTTATTCGTAAAACTTTACAAATATAACTTAGTTTAACATTTTTTGATATTGCCTATGCGTGTTTTTTTATACGATGAGTCATTATCAATACCTTATTCGATATCGGTTAGCAAAACGATTGGTTCGTCTTCATTATTTGACACTTCAACAAGTCTGCTATCATCGCATTTGATTACTCGCCCCGGAAATTCTTTGATTATCGGATAATCGTGCGTTGCGATAACTACAGCTCGACCGGCTGCGCTTATCTTGGTTAGTATCTGCATTATACCGCGCGATGTATCGGGGTCGAGATTGCCTGTCGGTTCGTCGGCAAGTATGATTTCAGGATTGTTAAGCAAGGCGCGCGCTATAACAACACGTTGCTGCTCGCCTCCTGATAATTCGTTTGGCATTTTGTAGCCTTTTTGAGCAAGTCCCACTTTTTCAAGCACTTCCTGAATGCGTTTATCTGTTTCTGTTTTGTTTTTCCAGCCTGTCGCCTTAAGCACAAACCGCAAATTTTCGTTGACATTGCGGTCAATCAAAAGTTGGAAATCCTGAAAAACGATACCCAATTTCCGGCGTAAAAACGGCACTTGCTTGGTGCGCATTTTCTCAAGCTGAAAGCCGGCAACAGTGCCTGTTCCCTTGGCAAGCGGCAATTCAGCGTAAAGAGTCTTTAACAAACTGCTTTTACCACTGCCGGTGCG
Source organism: uncultured Bacteroidota bacterium (assembly GCA_937899145.1). GTDB lineage: Bacteria > Bacteroidota > Bacteroidia > Bacteroidales > SZUA-534 > RUG13583. Next base: position 685 of record CALBPW010000511.1, on the reverse strand, counting down.
TCCAATCAGATAAACTAATTCTCCACTCTTAATTTCAAGGTTGACGTTTGACATGATAATGTTATCGGGCTGCGCAATAGTAGCGTTCAATAGCTCAATTTTAGTATCCATTTCCATAATTCAAGCAGAATTTCAACGCTGCAAAAATAATGTTTAACAACATTCTATTTTACAAAAAGTGCAGTATTTAATAAACAAGTGATTGTTAGTTTGAACTGGCTCCGCAAAGTTGCTTATCGCCTATTGTGCTGATAAAAAATAGGGTGTTTTAAAAATCCGACTTTATAAAGTTACTGCTTTTTATATGGGATTTAATGCTGATTAAAAGCGTTCACAGATTCGCAATCGATTCATTACAAGCAATTTATACCTCAGCAAATTGGTTATAAATAAGCAAAAACACCCGATTAAGCCATGCCTAACCGGGTGAATTTGTAGATAAACGGAATCTTCACTCCGTATCCGCAACAAGCCTGACAGACGCTTCAATTGTAGCATTTAAGCTTTTTGCGGCATCTACGCTTTTTTTATCAAATGATAAACAATAACTATTGCCCATTTTTTATTTTATTTTTTAAAAACTAATTATTTTTAGAAAAAAATATAATATATATTATTAATTGCTAAATTTATTTATAAAAATTGTTAATATTATATGGGGATTGGGGATTGGGGATTGGGGATT
>CALBPW010000510.1 GCA_937899145.1 uncultured Bacteroidota bacterium | reverse complement strand
GACGGCAACGACGTGGCTTTCATCGACATAACCCTCACCGACAAGCAAGGCAACCCCTGCGCAATGTCGCAAGACGAAATCACCGTTGATGTAAAAGGCGGCACTCTCCTCGCCCTCGGCATCGGCGACCTCCGCGACTGCGAAAACACCCGCGACAACACTCACAACGCTTGGCACGGCCGCGCACAAGCCATCGTCCGCATCCCCAAAGACGCAAAAGGCGTTACCGTTACCATCAAAGGCAAAGGCATCGCCCCGACAGTGGTGAAGTTGTAAAATGAATTGGATTCGTAGGGGCGTACCTCGTGTACGCTCCGAAAAACGACATATATCATAAATAACAAGGATTGCTCCTTGATTTGTGAGCTGCAATGCTCGTAAAACGAGGATTTTTTTATTTTTTTTTTTTGCTACGCAAATACATTTCATATCTCTGTTTTTGTTTTGTAGCGTAAAATCAAAAAAAACAAAAATGAAAGAGATAATTGGAAAATACAACACGGCGAAGGTTTTTACCGATAATCTCGACGAAACATCCGCCAAACAGATTGAAACGCTTTGTAACCAAGAGTTCACCACGGGTGCAAAAATCCGCCTTATGCCCGACGTACATGCGGGTGCGGGCTGTACTATTGGCACAACAATGACCATTACTGATAAAATTGTACCAAATCTCGTGGGCGTTGACATCGGCTGCGGCATGGAGACGGTGATGTTTAAGGCTGGAAGCAAGGCGGCAGAATCGTTCAATCCAGCGTTATTAGATTCGGTAATCCGCAAAAATATTCCAAGTGGCTACGATGTTCGTAAAGAACCGCATCCGTATGCCCAAGATGTTGATTTTAATAAAATTTGTGGCAAATACAACAAATCGCGCGCAATACGTAGCGTTGGCACACTTGGTGGGGGCAACCATTTTATAGAGGCAGACCGCGACGACGATGGCAACCTTTATATTGTGGTACATTCGGGAAGCCGTCACGCCGGTTTGGAAATCGCCGAATATTATCAAGAGGAGGCGTGGAAACAATTGAATCACAATCAGAAAAAGGATTTGGACGAATTGATTCTCCAACTCAAAGCCGAAGGGCGTCAAAACGACATTCAAGAGCGTCTTTCGGAGATGAAAAGTCAGATTCTCACCACAATACCCAAAGATTTGGCGTATGTAAGCGGCTCATTGTTTGATGATTACATCAACGATATGGGCATAATGCAGCATTTTGCTATGATGAATCGCAAAGCGATGATGGACGAAATTCTCAAAGGTCTCGGCATCGCTGAAAACGAGATTTCGGAACAGTTCACCACAATTCACAACTACATCGACATCAACAATCTGATACTGCGCAAAGGTGCTGTGAGTGCTCAAAACGGCGAGAAACTCCTGATACCCATCAATATGCGTGATGGCAGTTTGATTTGTATTGGCAAAGGCAACGAAGATTGGAACTATTCCGCTCCGCACGGTGCAGGCAGAATTATGAGCCGTCGTCAAGCAAAAAAAATACTTAATTTGAAAGATTTTAAGGCGGAAATGGCAGGAATCTATTCCACCACCGTCAACCTTGATACTATTGACGAGGCTCCGATGGCATACAAAACTATGGACGACATTGTCAACAATATTTCCCCGACTGCTGACGTTGTTAAGGTTATAAAACCGATTTTTAATTTTAAAGCTGGTGATGAATAATTTTTCTTAATTTTGCTACAAAAACATATTGCTATGCCGGCCAATAAAAATGCATTAATTCGTTACAAAACCATCGACAACTGCCTGAGAAACAAGTATCGGCGTTGGACAATTGATGATTTGGTGGATGCTTGTTGCAACGCTCTTTACGACTGCGAGGGCATCACCAAAGGTGTCTCTATGCGCACCGTCCAAAGCGACATTCAGATAATGCGCAGCGACAAACTCGGCTACAATGCGCCCATCGAAGTTTATGACAACAAGTATTATAGATACTCGGATCCCGAATACAGTATTACCAAAATGCCACTATCTCAAAACGATTATGATGTAATTCGAGAGGCTACCGATATGTTAAGGCAATTGTCAGATTTTGAGCAATTTAATAAGTTTGATGATGTAATCGGACGGCTCGACGACAGCCTTGCCATGGGTCTCAATAAACGCAAACCGATTATCCATTTCGATAGCGTCAAGGATTTGAAAGGTTTGGAATTGCTTTCGCCGCTCTATCGGCATATCGACAATCATCAGACGTTGAAGATTGTGTATCAATCGTTTAACGCCGACGAACCCACCGAAATTATTTTCTTTCCATACCTTTTGAAAGAGTTTCGCAACCGTTGGTTTGTGTTTGGTTCCAAGCCCGATTCGGCACAAGTGTATAATCTCGCCTTAGACCGCATCAATAGTATCGAACCCGTTGATATAGAGTTCGTTGAAAATCCAGATTTTGATTCCGAGCATTTTTTTGACAATGTTATTGGAGTAAGTACATCGTTAAAAAGTTATCCGCGTAGAATCTACTTTTGGGCATCTAAGGAACAAGCCAATTACATCAAAACCAAGCCAATACATCATTCTCAAAAACTCATAAAGGAGAATCCTGACGGTTCGTGCGAGTTTAGAATATATGTTGTTATAAATTATGAATTATTTTCAGTGTTTTTGAGTTATGGTGCTGGATTAAAAGTGATTTCGCCCTATGTTGTGGTGCGTTGGATGAAAAATGAGGTTGAAAAGATGATAAGGCAATATTAGAATTAAAAAAAAACAGATAGAAACCAAAATTTGCGAAATAAATAACGAAAAAAGGCGCGTTGCAATTGCTCCGCGCCCAATGAAAATTAGATTCGATAATATTATCTTCAGCCAAAATTCAACACCTCAAAAAGTATCATTGTTGGCATATTGCACTTTTTTAGTGTTGTTACTTCAACGTCACCACGCTGCGCGCAGGTATCGTGACTTTCTTGCCCGAAAGTTCTATGGGTTTAAGTTTAAAGCCTGATTCGTCGGAGGTTACGTACATCGTTTTTGGTTTGATGCCGTCAATGCTGTACTCATGGTCGGTGTCGGAATAATTGATAATTACACACACAATCGAACCGTCAATATTGCGGTATGCAGATGCCATGATTGACGTTGAATCGGTGGCTGAGTCGAGTCTGTCGACACTTACGCCGACACGCACCGCGCCGGGACGCACAAAACGGCTGTAATTGCCCATGCACCACAGCAGACGGCTGTCAACGAGTTTGCCAGTTTCAATCGTCTCCTCGCCAAAATCCTCCAACAAGCCATCTCTGTAGTCCTCACCAATAGCGCGCCACCACTGCCAGCTCGACGCATTGGCAAAAACCAAGTCGTGGTGGATACACCGTGCGACATACAAGGCAGTCTTCATCGTCGTGTCAAAATGCTGGCCGCCGCCGATTTCCTCGTCGTTGCCCATGATGCACTGCTCTGTCATCCAAAACTTTACGCCAAATTTCGTAAGCGTGTCGTTAAGATTCTCTCGCATTGTGCGCAGGAAGTCGAGCGGCGTGTTAGTCCAATAGCCATGACCAGCAATAAGTTTTTCCACGTGCTTAAGTCCGACGACATTGGACGCGCTGTCGGCATTGAACAGCGTTTGTATGGCAAAACCTCTGTCCGCATCGGTCTGATGCGTGGAAACCATTGCGCGGTAGTCGGACGATTCGTTTACAAGGATTTTTGTATCGAGATTCTCGCGCGTGAGAGCCTCGTCGAGTTCGCGTGTGATATGCGCAATCTCGGCATTTGTGGCTGGCGAGCCTTCCTGCTTTGGACCTTGCCAGTTCCAATGTCCGTCGGGTTCGTTCACAGGGCAGATATAATCAATGTCTATGCCATGATTTTCAGCAAGTCCTTTCGCCGATTTTGCCATATAATCCGCAAACTTGCCATAACATTCAGGCTTGAGGTTGAAGTCGCCGCCGCGTCCCGTGTTGGTGGCGAGGCCATTTTGAGTGAAATACACGGGCGGCGAGTTGAGGAAGGCGATGAAAGTGTTGACACCACGCTCTTTCGCCATCTTCATAAAATCAACTTGCGCCTTCTGCTTGTCGAAGTCCCACGAGCCGTCCGGCATGAGGAAACATTCGGTGCGTGTCATCGGTTGTATTTGTGCATCATCGCCTTGATAAGTGCTGCCTGCGCCGAGGTTGAACCTCCAAATGCTCAATCCGATGCCCTTGTCCTGAGAGAAAAGCAGGTCGGCGGCGCGCTCAACGGTTTCCGCTGGCCACTTGTCGGAAAATTGGATAGTCCATGCGTCTGACGCTCCAAAACCGTCTATCGTCTGATAAGTCTTGCTGCTGTCGATGCTGATTGACGGACTGTTGTCAACCGCGCAACCAGCAAGCAGCAAGGATATTAATAGGTAACGTTTCATAGCTATTTGCTTAATACTATTGTCGTTACAGATTTGGCAGGGATTACGATGTTTCCGTCGCTGAAGTTTGTGCGGGCAAGCTTGTCGGTGTCGGTGGTTACGTAGCGGACAAACTTCGTGTTACCCGAAAAGCCTGTAATAGTGGGATTTACGCGCATTTTTTTGTCGGTTTGGTTTGTATATACCACAACGAGTGTGTTGCCGTCGCCCGACACGTATGCCGACGCAAAGAGCGATGTTTCGGGTGTGGCGGTAGTGAGTTCTACACGCTTGTAGCCCGGACGGACAAAACGGCTGTAATTGCCAAGCACATAGAGGTTTGGATTGTCTGCCCACGGATTATCGACGGTGATGTCGTTGTAACATTCGGCGTAGTCAGCCACATTGTCGCCGAGTTTGATGAGCCAAAAACGGTTTTTCTGGCTCCAACGCTCCTGTCCCCAAACTGTCCAGTAACTCCACGACGCGCAGTTGGCATAAACCATGTCGGCATAGATGACCTTGGAGAGGTAGATTGCGTTGTCCATGTACTTAGCATCGGCAAGTCCAACGTAGTCTTCGGTTGCGCCGTACTCGTCGAGCATCGACCATTCTGTCTGCCAAAGTCCAATGCCAGCACCTTCGGCAGCCGTGAGTGCAGATGTGCGGACGTTATGGAGCTGGTCCCAGTTGCGGTCAATCCAATAACTGTGCGCACAAGCCACCTTGGCAACGTGCGAGAGGTCGCCGATGTAATTGTCAGAGCCTGAGCCAAAAAAGTCGTCAATTTGGTTTGACCGACCGGCATTAGAACCGCCGTATAGATAATCCCACGCGCCAGCCTCTGGAACAACGATTTTTGTGGTCTGCGAGCCAAGTTTGGAGTCGATGGACTTCACAAGGCGCGCGACTTCTGAGTTTTGCCAGCCCGAACCTTCCTGGTCGTGTCCTTCCCAATTGTACTGTGGCTCGTTGACGGGGCTGATGTAGTCGATGTGGATGCCCTCGGAATCAAAGTGTTTGGTTACTTCGGCGATGTATTCGGCGTACTTGTCATAGCCCTCGTCGGTGATGTTTGCGGATGCGCCCTTGTCGGAACGCGCCTGACCGTTGTCTGTACACGACACAATGGGCGAGTTGCTGAACATCAGCATTTTTTCAACGCCGTATTTCTTGGCTTGCTGCATAAAATACTGCTGACCGGGGCATTTTGACCAGTCGTACTGTCCGCCTGTTAGGTAGCTTTGGGCGCGGCGGTCGGCGGTTGTGATGCCCGACTCGTCGCCTTGCTCGTAACTTCCCGCGCCGAGATTGACACGCCACATCGAAAGTCCGATGCCTTCCACTGAGCCGTCCGACAATGTGTCCTGGCTAAAAAGCAGTTTTGCCATCTTGTCCTTGCTGCTGTAGTTGGTGCCGATGTACTCGCCGAGCCAACAGTCTGACGCGCCAAAACCTTCGATGGTTTGGTATGTCTTTGATGCGTCGATAGTTACAGAGAACTCGTCGTCGGCGCGTTCTGATGAAGATTCCACGACTTTCCATTCTGACGGGGTGTCGTTGTTGTTCTTGTTGTCCTCGTTTTCTTGTGCAATTTCTTCGGGACTTTTGGCGGTGTTGGATGCGTTTGGCGTTATTTCGTCGTCATCACAGGCAATCAAACCCGAAATCAACATCGCCGACAATATGATTGTAGTTATTTTGTTCATGTTTAAAAGTGTTAAAAATTAATACCCGGGGTTCTGTTCCAACATTCCGTTGCTCTGTACGATTTCGGTGTTTGGAATCGGGAAAAGTAGGTCGCGGGTCTCTATGAAGTTGATGCCCTCGTCCTGCGGCTCGATGAGGTTAGTGGTCTCAAATGGGTCGGTGGATTCCTGAGTGTTGTACTTAACCCACGAACCGTTGGGACCAAAGAGGTTGCAAGCCACTTTCTTGCCATTGTCGTCGGTCCAGCGGCGAATGTCGTAGAGTCGGTTGGCCTCACAGGCGAGTTCGAGGCGGCGTTCGAGTCGGATAGCATCGCGTAGGGCTTTGCCAGTGGAAGAAACATCGGCAAGGTTTACGCGAT
>CALBPW010000509.1 GCA_937899145.1 uncultured Bacteroidota bacterium | reverse complement strand
TCATAACAAACCGCCAACGCCCCCTCACAACATTTCGAAACAATTTTTCCGAGTTCAAGTTTATCGCTTTTTGTTATTGCCGAGTGCCGCATATTGGCAACCATAGTGTCGCAAAGCTGATAATGCGAAAACGCGTAAATTAAATCAGTCAAATTGTGCGTTTGCGAATAACTCATCAAATAGGCTGAAGCCCTAAGTAACAATGAGTTAACAAAAACATTTTGGTCGTAAAAGCCCGATAATTCAGGCAACGAATCGGTTTTATAATCAAAATTTGTGTGGTTTGCCTCTATTGCCAAACTATAATTTTCAATTGCTTCCTCAAACTTATCCTGCCTAACATTAATATTGCCTATATTATTGTAAATCAACGCTAAATAAGGATGTTTCTCACCAAAAACTTTTTTATACAATTCAACCGAACGATAATAATAATATTGAGCGGTATCCAATTGATTTAGTTGCAGATAAGCCGATGCAAGGTTGTTATATGTATTACTGACAAGTACAGGATTTATTGATGGGATAACACTACATATCTGATTGGATTTCAAATAATTATCAATAGCATCACGATATTTAGCAATTTTCAGTTGAACATTTCCCAAATTGTTATATGCTTCGGCAGTTTCAGGCGATCGCTCTCCTTCGTATTTTAGTGTTAAATCGAGCGATTTTTTGAAGAAAAATTGCGCAAGACGGTAATCCTCGATATTTTGATACACCGTACCCACATTATTATAAATAGGAGCAAGTTTACGATCAGCAGATGTACCCTGCTCCTTTTTAATATCCAAAGCCTTATTGTAGTATGCCAAAGCTAATTCGTTCTGTCCCAACCTGTTATACAAATTTCCTTTATTCAAATAAACCTCGCTTATCGCCATCGAAAATTCGCCACTTACTTTTTTCATAATTTGTTCAGCATGGTCAAAACACTCTGCCGATTTGTTAAAATTTCCAAGTCGGTCGTAAATTGTGCCCATATTATTGAGTGTATTGGCGTATTTTATGTTATCTGCGCCCAAATTTTTCTGCTTAATCGCAAGCGAATATTGAACATAGTGTAAAGCCAATTTATAATCGCCAACCGCTTTACAATAAAGGCTATAATTATTATAAAAAACATCAAGTTTAGCATCAGCTACTTTGACATTTTCAATAATTCGCAAACATTTATCGTACAATTTTCCAGCTTCAGCATATTTATGCAAATTGTATTGCGCATTTGCATAATTACTATACAAATCAAATAATTGCAGATGCAATTCACCATAAATTTTAGATTTTATTGATAAACTGCGTTCATAAATATTGATTGCTTTTCTAAATTTTTCGTTTGCAACATAAGCAGCTGCAATATTTTCTTCTGCTGATAGCGTTTTAAAACTTTGATTTCCAAATTGTTTACTCAAAATATCATACCCCGATTTATAATATTTATATGCGCTGTCAATGCTATCGCAAGCAAAATAGAAATTTCCCATTCGTTCGCATATATCTGCTTCAAATTCAGCATTTTTACCTGTTACAATATCTTTTGCATGCTGTAATTCGGCAATAGTAGTTTCAAACTCACTTTGCTCCGAATAAATGTCAGCCAATCCGCAAATTGCTTGTGCGCAAATCATTGGATATTTTTCCTCATCCACAGCTGTAAGTATTTGGTTGTAAATAACTTTTGCCGAATCTGAATTATTAATTGCAATAATTTTTGCAGCCTCAACACGTGCCAGATTTTTCAATTCCTCGTTAGACGATTCGTTTATAACCTGATTTAATGTTTGCATTGCATTATGCTCATTTTCAACGCTTTGCACTCTGCCTAAAACAAGTAATACATTATAATAGGTATCATCTTTAGTTTCTTTAATTTCAATAGCCTTGCGTAAACATTTTTGCGATTTAGCTGTATTTCCTTCATCATCGTAAATCATTCCTAAATACAAACATGTGCCGACATAGACATCATGCTTTAAATCAGCAACTTCGCATATTGTTTTAGCCGCTTCAAATTGCTCTTTAGCCGAGGCAGTCATTCCTTCATCATATAATTTAAGCGCCTCTTTATATTTTAAATAAGCCGCTGATTCTGAATCATTTAAATCAACAAAGCTGCCAGATAATCTATAGTAATATTCAGCTGAATCAGCATTACCAAAAGATTGGTAAATATCGGCAAGTGTTGTGTAGGCTTGGTAATAGGCATTACTATCGGCAATTGATAGCGACTCTTTCATCTTAATTGATTTAAGATGAGCGGCAATTGCGTCTTTGTATTTTGACTGCATTGCATACGAATTTCCGAGATTGAACATGCAAATCGCAAGTTCCTCAGAATCAGCCCTCCCCATTATTTCAATCGCCTTTTGATAATAAAAAATGATAATCCGCATTTTACCCAGAAAAGTGTATATTTGCAGCCACGAAAAGAGAA
>CALBPW010000508.1 GCA_937899145.1 uncultured Bacteroidota bacterium | reverse complement strand
CGATCTTCTAAGTATTCGCTTCGTGTCATAATGTATTTTCGGCCAAACATATAAAGTTGGAATCCTGCGATTGTAATTGTGGCAGCCAGCGCAAAATGTTCGTCGGTGTGTAAAGGCCCGATGCTGCTTGCGTAGAAGAAATTTTTGAATGCTAATTCGAAAAGTATTAATGCTGATACGGTTGCGCGGAATCTGAAGAAATTATTTTGTTTGTCAGTAGTTATTAGGCAGAATATGAAGTAAACAGCTACTATAACTATGTAGCTGCGTATGAGTGTTATAGCTAACATTCTGCCAGTTGCCAGCATATTGGTTACGATAACTGCAAAACTTACGTAACTAATTATGGCAGAGGGCGTTAAATATCGGTTTTTGAATTTTTGTGGTGGAAAATTGCATTTTGCAAAATAGGCGAACGCGGCAAATGTTGCGGGTAGTAACAGGTGGAAAACCAATATGTTATTGCTTGGCGAATCAGGTACTAATATTTTATAGATTGTTAGGTCGTACCATAAAGTCAGTGCTGCCGAAAAAGCAAGCAAAAATGCGTTGCTGATGAATGTTTGATTGTGGTCGGATAGGTAGTTTAGTAGTGTAATTATCAGAACAACAATTATTATTCCGTAAAGAAAGCCATTGGTGCGTTGCTGTGAATTTCGGGTTGCTGCATAGGCCGCTTGGCTTGTTAGGCGCATTATTACGCGGCATGCGGTGTGCTGTTTGGTGAGTTTTATGTAGTATGATCCTTTTTGTTTTGGGTCTAAATTGATGCGGAATGTGTAGTATTTTGAATCGCCATGACGCTGAGGAAATGGATAGAACATTCCTGTATTGAATGTTGTTGAATCGATATTATTGTAAAAAATGACTTCGCTAATCAGCGGATTATCAAGTGTTAAATATCCGGTATATCGTTTTTCTGTTTTGTTTTCAATAGTTAGGACAATCCAAATGTTGTTTTGTCCGCCACCAATCAAAATTTCGTTGGTTGGCGATTGTGTGCAACTTTTCAGAAAATCTTCATCGGTAACATCGCTGATATCGAGGCTGTTTGTCAAATCTTCGTACACAAAAAAATGTTCCGCCAAATCAATCTGCGCATCGTAGTTCGATTCAGTTATTGTAACATTTGCTTTTGTGCTGAGGATTGACATTATGGTCAGCACTATCAATGCGAGTTTTTTCATATCAGTTTTTATTGCCTCTAAATTTAGCAAAATCTGTTAACATAAAAGTTAAATGACGTTTATTCCGATATGTTTTTAAATTTTTCTATGCCATCGTCTAAAAAGTGTATAAACTCATTGATATTCAGGTTGTAACCGCGTGGCTCGACAAGCAAATTGCCAGCAGTGTCAAGCAGGCAGTAGTATGGTTGCGCATTTATTTTGAATTGGCTGACTTGTAAATCGGCATTTTTTTTGCCAATGCTTTTCTTCAGTTTGCCGTCGAAAGCTGATGTTATCCACTCTTGCTCTGGCAGTTCGGTTTTGTCGTCAACATAGAGGGCTGCCACGATGTAATTGTTGCGTAAGCGTCGCAAAACTTGCTCATCAGCCCAAACGCGGGCTTCCATCTCGCGGCAGTTGACACAGCCGTGTCCAGTGAAATCGACAAAAATTGGTTTGTTTTGTTTTTTTGCACATTCAAGTGCCTGATTATAATCAAAATATCCTTGTAATCCGTGTGGTAAGCGGAGTTTATCGGCGTATTTTGGCGTTTCGCATAGCGATGATTCATCGGTGTTTACGCTGGTTGCCATAGTTTTTTGGCTTAAATCGAAATCGATTGATGTTTGGGGAGGCAGATAACCCGATAGTGCTTTGAGCGGAGCTCCCCACATGCCCGGGATTAGGTAGATCACAAACGCGAAGGTAATCGTTCCAAGAATTAGTCGGAGCGGACCAATCGCTTTGTATTTGGCTCCGCGCAGGTGAATTTTGCCGAGCAGGAATAATCCTAAAAGTGTGAAAATCGAAATCCAAATAGCAAGATAAACTTCCCGGTCGAGTATGCCCCAGTGGTAGGTCTGGTCGGCAACGCTGAGGAATTTTAGACCAAGTGCGAGTTCGATGAATCCGAGTGCTATTTTAACAACATTTAGCCAACTGCCCGATTTCGGCAGTTTCTTTAATGCCGAAGGAAAGAATGCTAACAGAGTGAAAGGCAGGGCGAAAGCCGCCGAAAATGCTAACATTGTGATTATTGGCTCCCAAATGTCGCCTTGCATCGATTTAACAATAATGGTTCCAACGATTGGGCCGGTGCACGAAAAAGACACCAGAACCAATGTTAGAGCCATAAACATAGTTCCTGCAAGCCCTCCTTTGTTGGCTTTTTTGTCGGCTCCATTAACTATCGAACTTGGTAACACAATATCGAATGCGCCAAAAAATGATGCGGCAAAAAACATGAAAATGAAGAAAAACAGCAAATTAGGCAGCCAATGTGTTGACAGCCAATTGAAAATGTCGGCTGTAATCGCTTGTCCGCCAATCAGATATGTTGCCACAATTATTATTGCTATTGGAATGGTGTAGATGGCTACAATGGCTAAACCAAACGTGGTTGCCATGCTGCGGCTACGGCCTTTATTGTTTTCGTTTTTTAGGAAAAACGATACGGTCATTGGTACCATTGGGAAGACGCATGGAGTGAGTAGCGCAGCAAATCCCCATAAAATGGCTTCCAAAATGATGCGCCAAAGCGAGGCTGATTTTAAGGCTCTTGTTGTATCTTTTTGTTCTTCAATTATTTGCTGATTGCTGACATCGCTTGCTGTCGATACAAATTTACCATCGGATAATGTGAGATGAAATTCGTAATCGTCTTTTATACATTGCTCATCGCTGCATGTTTGAAAATCGATAGTTCCGATTACAACAGGTTGATCGCCAACTATTTTGATGGTTTGCGCAAAAATGGCGCTATTGCTAAAATAGTGCGTCATTACGCCAGCGGTTTCGTCTTTTACAATTTCTGTTGCTGACAGTTCGCGCACGGTGTCAATGCGTTCAGCATCAGTTATTTTGAACGAAAATACGGTTGGTAGCGAGTAATTCCCCTCGGGCAAATATTGCGAAAACAAGTGCCAGCCTTTGTCGATTGTAGCTTTGAATAGCAATTCGTATTCAGTGTCTGACGTTTTTCGGCTGTCAATATTCCATTTTACAGGTTGCTGAATTTGCGCATTGCTCGTTAGTATAGCGAGTGTAAATAACGCTAAAATGCTATTTTTCAATATTTTCATTTTATTATTTGTTTTTTGCTTGTTTTTTAACTATAATGCTCAAATATCAGCAAAAAAACGGGATTTAAAAATGAAAATTGGGGTAGGGGGGGGGGCGTTATTTTTTTGCCACTATCAAAAAAAAATGAAATTTTGCAGACCAGAAATTTTACAAAAAAATGTTGATTAAGAAGTTTTTAAAACACCCTATTGCGCAGTATGCGCTGAACTATTTTCTCGCCTTTCTTCTGTTTGTTATCTGCCGAATTATCTTCATAATAGCCAATCAAAATTATTATAGCGGTACCGAAACATCTCATTTACTGACACTTATATGTAGTGGACTGAAATTTGATTTTGCTGCCATTTTCTATCTCACAGTGGTGAGTTTTATTATGATGATTTTACCTTTCAAATTGGTTTTCAATACGTTATATCAAAAAATCGCAAAATGTTTTTTCATAATACCAATTGTGTTGGGTATCTGTGCGAATATTTTTGATGCGGCTTTTTTCAGTTTCAATGGCAGGCGAACCAATTTTTCGTTTTTCAAAGAATTTAGCAACGAGAACAATTTGTTTGGCATCTTTTTGAAAGGACTTATCGATTTTTGGCCACTCACAATTGCCGCTATAATATTGATATTCATTGTTATAAGATTTTATTACAAACCGAAAACCGATTTTGCTGAATTTTCAGCAAAAAGATATTCACTAAAAGTTTTGCCATTCACAATTATCTGCATCTACTTTTTTATGGCAGGCTTGCGAGGCTCGTTTTTTATTGACGCCGACCATCGCCCTATGAATATGAACAATGCAAATGAGTACATCAAGAAAAGCAACGAGTCGGCAATTGTTTTGAACACGCCATACTGCATTTTGCGTACAGCAGGCAAACCCACATTTGCTAATCCTAAATATTTCGACGATAATGAATTGGTATCGATATTTACTCCGGTTCATACACCAGATAGCAGTGCAGGTGAATTTAAAAATATGAATGTGGTGATTATCATTTTGGAGAGTTTCGGAAAAGAATATTCGGGACTTTTTAACGGTTACAAAGGTTTTTCGCCTTTTTTGGATTCGCTTTATACTGAAGGTCTCACATTCAAAAATTCGTTTGCTACAGGTCGGAAATCAATTGATGCGATGCCGAGCATTTTGGCTGGTATTCCATACCTTACCGACCATTTTTTTATGAGTATGTATTCAAACAACAAGGTTAATAGCATTGCTTCGTTGTTAAAATCAAAAGGCTATTATTCAGCATTTTACCATGGCGCGCCAAACGGAAGTATGGGATTCTTGCATTTTGCGCGATTGGCTGGTTTTCATGATTATTTTGGTATGACAGAATATTGCCAAGATAGCAGTTTCAGCGCGATGGACGATTTTGACGGCCATTGGGCAATTTGGGACGAAGAATTTCTGCAATACTATGCGAAAAGTATGGGCGAAATCCCGCAACCTTTTGTAACAGTATGTTTTACAGCGTCATCACATAATCCGTTCAGATTGCCTGCCCGTTACAAAAATCAGTTTCCCGAAGGACCAAAACCCATAACAAAATGTGTTGAATACACCGACAACGCTTTGCGCCTGTTTTTCAATACTATGCGGCAATATCCTTGGTTCGGCAATACACTGTTTGTCATCACTGCCGACCATACAAACCAAATATTAAGCAAAAAATACTCTACAGACCGCAACATTTTTAGCGTTCCTATTTTGTTCTACCAGGAAAATGGCATTAAAAAAATGTCAGACAAACTTTTCGGACAAACCGACATTACACCAACAATTTTGGATTACCTCAATTTTGACGAGCCGTACATCGCTTTCGGTCATTCATATTTCGACCAAAACGATACCTTGGGTTACGTTGTAAATTATAGCGAACCGCTTTATCAAATTTCAAAAGGCGAATATTTTTTGCAGTTTGACGGACAAAACGAAACAGGATTTTTCCGCCCCAATACCGATGTCTTATTGAAAAGCAACTTGTTAGGAAAATATCCAACCGAGGAAGCCGAAATGCTGAAAATTTTGAAAGCCGAAATTCAATCGTATCATACACGAATGATTGAAAACAATATGACGATAACTAAAACATCTACAGAGAAATAATATGAAAGAAAAACTGCAAAACGCGATTGCTAATTATCTGATAGCAACCTGTTTATTATGCATAATTTTTGTTTTTACAACAATAGCGAATTGTGGCGTAAAACTCAGTTTTCCAATCCTCATCTACATAATTTCGTCGGCAGTGTGCCATGCGGCTATTTTATCACTGCTGCCATCAATATTAACGTTACCATCAATTTTTGTGGTTAAGAATCAAATAGTTACAAATATGTTCTTTGCCATAATTACGGCACTTATTCAGATAATTCTAATTGTCGATTATTTTGTGTTCGCATTCTATCGTTTCCATATCAACGGTTTCGTTTTGAGCCTTTTAACAGGTCCTGCCGCCGGGCAAATTTTTGTTTTCGACACCTACCTGATTTTCAAATGTGTAATTGTGGCAGCCGGCATTATCGCTTTAAATATCTTTTTGATAATGAGAGCGAATCAACTAAACTTTAAAAAACGGATACCTTTCATTACCATTGTTGTGACAATTGTTGTAGCCAACTGTATGCACGCTTACGGAGCCGCAACGCTCAATCAGACAATCATTAAAACAACCGAAGCCATACCATATTATTATCCGGTAAGGGCGAATAGCTTGTTGAATAAACTCGGACTTGTTGATTTACATAAAGTTCAAACCGAAAAAGTCAACAGCGGACTGCTGAATTATCCTAAAAACGAACTTATTTATGACGACTCGATAACACCGCCAAACATCATTTTGATAATGATTGACGCATGGAACAGGCGCGCATTCAATGCCGATAACACACCAAACATTAAAAAATTCTCAGAAAAATGTGTCAATTATACCAATCATGTGTCGTCAAGCAATGGAACGCAAGGCAGCGTTTTTACAATTTTCACATCGCTATCGTCGTACTATTGGCAAGATTTTGAGATGAATAACATAAGCCCCATTTTTTCGGATAGGCTTAAAAACTTGGGCTACGATGTGAAAACATTTACAGGCGCAACGCTCCGCAGCCCTGCATTTAACAGGGTTTTGCTTAATAATTTTCCTGATATTAATACCGATACCGAAGGCAAAACTGTTTACGACCGTGATTGCAATCTGACAAAAGGCTTTTTAAGCTATATTGATACCACACAGAACAAAAAGCCGTTTTTTGCTTGGCTCTTCTACGACCTTGCGCACTCGTACGAAATGCCGAAAGATAAACTCCGGAAATACCAGCCGTCGTGGGTGTTTGCCGATTATTCGTTATTAAGCGATAAGATGGATCCCGAACCATATTTCAACCTTTATCGTAATGCTGTTTATCAAGCCGACTCGCTTGTTGGTATGGTGTTGCAAACAATTGAAGACAAGGGATTCCTCGAAAATTCAATCATCATTATTTGTGGCGACCACGGACAAGAGTTCAACGATAACGGTAAAGGCTTTTGGGGACACAATGGCAATTTCTCTGACATTCAGATAGGAACAAATTTTCTTTGGTATTCGCCTGATTGTCAGCCTGAAAACATAGCATATCGGACATCGCACTACGATATTTGCCCTACACTTTTGAAACAATATCTTGGATTAAAAAACGGGATAGAAGATTTTGGTAGTGGGAATTTGCTGACCGACAGCACTTTGCGTGATTGGCTTTTAGTCGGCAGCCGCGATAATTTTGCATTTGTCTGCAAAAATCGCATTTACGAAAAACGGCCGTCCGGCTATTTTTTTGCAACCGATAGCCACTTAAACGAGTTGCCGCACGATTCAATCGATTATAATACGCTGAATTTGAAAATCAAGGAGATAGGTGGTTTTTATAGAGAATAAAGGAAAAAGTCTGGAGAAGAATGTAGCAGCATAATTGGCACTTAAATTTTATTTTAAATACTTACTTCTTACGTTGTTTGCGGCAAATGAGCCGTTACCTCCTATGCAACCCGCACTCGCGATGCTCTGGATTCTCCCACCACCAGCGGCCTGAGCGGATGTCCTCGCCCGGCTCTACGGCTCGCGTGCACGGCTGGCAGCCAATCGACGGAAAACCCTTGTCGTGCAGTTTGTTATACGGCACATGATGTTGTTTTACGTAGTTGACAGTTTCGGCTTCAGTCCAGTTAATCAATGGGTTAAGTTTAACAAGATTGTTATTTGCGTCCCACTCAACAAGTCGCATATCTTTTCGCGTAACACTCTGCTCGCGGCGGAGACCGCAAATCCACACTTTCAGCCCTTTCAAGGCTCGTTGCAGCGGCTCAATCTTCCGCACATTGCAGCACAAATGCCGAAGTTCGACACTGCCGTAAAACAAATTCATTCCATATTCTTTTACAATGTTTCATAC
>CALBPW010000507.1 GCA_937899145.1 uncultured Bacteroidota bacterium | reverse complement strand
ATTAGTGCCAGATTGGTATGAGCCTATTCTTATGTCATACATTATCAAGCCTTTGTCCAATAAGGCTAAGAATTTCTCAAACGAAGGTTTTTCGTATATTTCCGCTTTGTTGAACCAAAAATATTCTGTTCCTTTTTTGTCTGTTTTTGTTTCTGCCGTAACGTAAAAAAGATTCTTCAATTTCTTTGACAAAACTGACTTTATATCAGCATAAGTATAACCGCAGCTGCAATCAACAAGTTTTTTTGTCCGTAATGAATACACTGCAATGAACACACATTTTTCTTTCTTGTCGTTCACAAGTTGGAAAGCGTATTTCCCAGCGTAGCTGTTCGCCTTGTTTGCAAACATGCTTGTGTGGAGTTTTTTCAACTCTGGATTTTCCTCGTAAGCCGTACCAAACATATCTTTCAAATAGGCATTTGCACCTTTGGGAAACGACGGGCTTTTGGTGAATAGAGTAACATACGACTGCGCCAACTCCCGATGCGATTTGATTTCAAAGCCAAACAAGTCGGGTTTGTCGAGATTATTCTCAACCACACCAATGTAATCTTCAAAAGTTTTGCCTATGCCAGTATTATTCCTACGGTGGCTTTTTACATAGCCTAATTTCTTTACAGCACGAAAACTACTGATTATCTTATCTTTATTCGTCATATTTTATGATTTTATCAATTAGTATTCTGATTGCATCTTTTGATTTTAGTTCCTCTTGGGTGAGAAACAAGTTTTCAAACGGATATTCTACAAACGAGCAAAAGTCATATAGTTGTTTCAGCGTGTATTTGTGCTGATATTTAGGGCTTTCGATGTTTCCGACCTGCCCGTCGGATATTCCTAAAATGTTACTTAAAGCCAACTGACTTATGCCTCGTTCTGTTCGCAGTCGCTTGATTGTTTGAATAACTTGTTCTTGAATTTCTGAATTTTTAGATGCCATATTCACTCACATTTTGAGTGTAAATTTATCTTAACACACATCTATTTTTACTCTCAATTTGTGAGTAAAAGAATCTTTTCATATTTTTGTGCAAAATTGAGTGACAATGTACAATCGTATAATTGATAATAGTTGGAATTTCAGAACTGCCGACACAAAGGAATATACTCATTGCTATCACGCATATCCGGCAATGATGATTCCGCAAGTGGCTCGCACTCTTATCGAAATGTACGCTCCAAAAGACAAATGCGATTTGATTTTCGACCCTTATATGGGTAGCGGAACTTCGTTGGTTGAAGCTTCGCTAAAGGGCATAAATAGTATCGGAACAGATATAAATCCTTTGGCACGACTGATTTCCGAAGCAAAGACCACGCATTTCAATATCAACAGAATTGAAAAGTATTTTACTGAAATACAGTTATTTCCGTTCACATATTCAATAGATAAAGTTCTAAAAACCGACTTCTCGCGGATTTCAAATTACTTGTTTTGGTATTCAGAAGAAGTACTATTGAAGTTGTCGTACATTTCGCAATGTATTGACACTTACGAAAAAGACGTGCAACTTTTTTTCAAAATAGCTCTTTCTGAGGTTGTTAGAGAAGTTTCTTACACTCGCAATGGAGAGTTTAAGCGATTCAGAATGCCTGAAGAAAAAATCAAAACATTCAATCCTGATGTTTTTGCCACCTATGAGAGCAAATTATATAGGAATATTGAGGGATTGAAGCAATATAACAGCCTACAAACCAACGCAAAAACAAGAATTTTTGATTTCAATACGGTCTATGATATTCCAAATGGAATTTTACCCGACGAATCTGTCGATATGATTGTTACTTCGCCGCCATACGGCGACAGCCATACAACTGTCGCATACGGACAATTTTCACGTTGGGCAAACGAATGGTTCGACCTTCCAAACGCCAAGAATCTTGATAATTTGCTTATGGGTGGAAACAAAAAAGCCATTAAACAGTTTGAAACAGAACATATAAGCAAAGAATTATCTGAAATTGAAAATTCAGATTGCAAGCGATATGCTGAAGTGGTTTCTTTTCTGAACGACTATCATAATTCAATAACCCACATAGCACCCAAAATTAGAAAGGGCGGGCGAATATGTTTTGTCGTGGGGAATAGAACTGTAAAAGGAATACAAATACCTCTCGACTATTTTACGGCTGAATCGTTTGAGAAAGAAGGCTTTACTCACGAAACAACTATAGTTAGAGAAATACCAAACAAACGAATGCCATCAAAAACAAGTCCGACCAACAAGCCATGCGCCAAAGTCGCAACAATGAGCAACGAGTATATTGTTGTGATGACAAAAAAAAGTTGACTTTTTATTATAGAAACATAGCGGACCTTCACCATGAAAGTTCGCTATACTATTGAGCTGTTCGTTTCCTCTTAATACGATTCCTGCTCGTTCGGGAAACAAGCAAACTTGCCGTCGTGAAGTCGTAGGCGGTGAGCATCGAAATCTTCTCGCCACGCTCTTTCATTTCAAAAAAGCGATGAGACGTAACCTTACGCTCATCGCTTACCAAATAACCTGCCATACGGAGCTTATTTTCCTCCTGCTCCGCATGCTGAGCCACATGCGGCTGGTTTAGGTTCCGGGTCTGCGCTTCCGCAAGCCGCTGGTTTGGGTTGAGGATCGCCGCTGCCGCATGCGCTTCCGCACGATGCAGGTTTTTCGCCAC
>CALBPW010000506.1 GCA_937899145.1 uncultured Bacteroidota bacterium | reverse complement strand
TAACATCTTATTCTCATCGGTTGGCGCACCGCCTACCGACAAAAATTCGCCAGTTTCGCCAGTGTATGTCGCATTGCTGATGTAGGCGTGTTTGAAATCGTTGAAAGCCAAATCGCTATTTTTGGCGTTCACCCACGAGCCTTTGTAGCTGCGTATTGAGTTGCCTGTCATTAAATCGATATTGTGATTATCAAATTCAATATGGTACGATAGCACATTGTCTAAATTCCACGTCATATTTTTCGACATGTTTTGCGATGCGCTTGTGCGAGTTTTTGAATTGGTATTGCTCAACTCGTAAATAGGTGTAAATGAGCGATAATCCGATGATGAATAGTCGATGCCGAAAGTTGTGCGTAGTTTAAGATTGCTGATTATTTCGATTTCAGTGTATAAATCGGCTAAAATGTTTTGGGTTTTGGTTTCGTTCTGATTTGTCAGCATCATTGCGGCGTATGGGTTTGAAACAGTGTGGTCGAAGAAGGTGCCGCCGTAAGTTTTGCTGAGCGGGTTGAAGTCTTCGTCGGTTGTGCTATTTGAGTTAAAATAGCCGCCATTGTTGTTGTACACCGGCATTAATGGTGTTACATTGAAAGCTCCGCGAAGCGAGTTGCCGTAGATGTTTCCGACTCCCAAGCCATTCTTTTTTGTGTTTGCAAACATAAAATGCTCGCCCACTTTTACTCGTCCGTTGTAAAGTTTATGCTCAGAGTTGGCGCGTCCATTTGAGCGTTGGTAGTTCGATACATCACTACCGCCAACAATACCTTCTTGTCCGGTGTAGCCAATTGATATTGAGTAGGTTGATGTTTCGCTTCCGCCCGTTGCTGCAAGATTGTAGTTTTGAGTAACAGCATTTTTCACAAACATCTCATCAAGCCAATTGGTATTGGCATTTATAGGATTGCCCGCGGCGTCTTTAATGTACATTGGCAATTGTACGGTTTTGCCATCGGTGCCCACAAAAGGCGCATTAGCATACGTTCCGCCACTATTCTGAAATTCGCGGTTTACCATATTGGCATATTCGTTAGAGTTCAGCATTTCAATTTTT
>CALBPW010000505.1 GCA_937899145.1 uncultured Bacteroidota bacterium | reverse complement strand
ACTGATAAAAGATATGAAGTATAACGGGCTGATTTTCACCGATGCACTGAATATGCGTGGCGTTGCCGACTATTTTCAACCCGGCGATTTGGAAGTGCGCGCACTAATGGCAGGCAATGATGTTTTACTCTTTCCAAAAAAGCCAGAACTTGCTATAAATCAGATAGAACAAGCCATTGCCGATAGTTTAATTACAATTGGCGAACTAAACCGACATTGCCTAAAAATACTACGCACAAAAGCATGGGCAGGGCTAAATCACTATCAACCAATTGATACCGCAAATTTAGCAGCCGACCTCAACACGCCTAAAGCCATCAACTTACAACAAAGATTATGCAATATGTCGATAACCATGCTAAAAAACGACAACACACTACCAATTGGCAATTTAGCTGACAACAAAATACTTTCAATCTGCTTAGGCGGAACATCAACAAACAAGTTTCAAGAAATATTATTAAGATATGCCGAAATTGACACATTACAGCTAACCACATATCCATGCGATTCTATTATAAACCAAACAATCACATTAGCAAAAAAATACAATACAATAATAATCTCGACACTTGGCACAAACGAATTGCAAAGCAAAAACTTTGGACTAATACCAGAATCAGTAAAACTAATCGACTCGCTTTCAGAAAATTGCAACACAATACTTGTACATCACGGGAATCCGTATGCGCTCAGCAAATTACAGAATTACAACAAGTTAAAAGCCGTTTTAGTTAGTTACAAAGCCAGCAGCGAAATGCAAATATCGGCTGCGCAAATAGTTTTTGGAGGATTAAAAGTAAATGGCCATATTGCAGTGTCGGTAAATAATAGCGTTGGCAAAGGCGATGGCATTTCAAGCAACAAAACCACTCGCCTCGGCTACAATGATGGCTTTTCAGCAAATAAACCTGAATTTGAAAAAATCGATTCCATTGTAAATCAGTGTATTAAAGACCATATAATACCCGGTTGCCAATTAGTTTTCGGGCTAAATGGAAAAATCATCTATCAAAAAGCCTATGGATACCATACTTATGACAGTCTAAAACCCGTACAACTTACTGATATTTACGATATTGCATCAGTAACAAAAGTAGCGGCCACCACCACTGCACTAATGCAACTCTACGACAAGCGTCAATTCAAACTAACCGACCGGCTTTCAACATACGTACCAATGTTGAAAAAAAGCAACAAAAGCGAGTTGAAAATCAATAATATACTAACCCATCAAGCTGGACTTACGGGGTGGATTCCTGTTTATAAAAACACTATTGATTCCGATGGCAATCTGAATCCAAACATTTACTCAAAAAATCTCACCGAACAATTCAGCATAATGCTGGCAGACAGCCTTTTCATACGTTCTGATTATGCCGATTCGGTTTACACTGCAATAATAAATTCACCTTTAAACAAAACTAAAAGATACAAATACAGCGACCTTGGATTCTATCTTTTTCCACTGATGATTAGCAAGTTAAGCAACCAAACCATCGACCAATATTGCTACGAGCACATTTATAAACCATTGGGAATGAGCAGCACTTGCTTTCAACCATTGCAGCACTTCGACAGAAGCCGAATTGTACCATCAGAAATTGATACCAATTGGCGCCATGATACCATTTGTGGCTACGTAAACGACCAAGGCGCAGCAATGCTTGGAGGTGTATCGGGACATGCCGGTTTGTTTTCAACAGCTGGCGACCTTGCTAAACTTTGCCAAATGTGGCTCAATGGCGGCACTTACGGTGATGTCGAATTTTTTAGCAAAAAAACTATGCAAACCTTTACCAAAGCGCCATTCCACGCCAATGGCAACCGCCGCGCCTACGGCTTCGACAAACCGCTAATGCTATACAACAGCAATGGGCCAACATGCGCAGCTGCATCGCAGGAGAGCTTTGGGCACACAGGTTTTACCGGCTCCTTTGTTTGGGTTGACCCAAAATACAACTGCTTTATGGTATTCTTAACCAACCGCACCTACCCCTCGTCGGCCGACAATAAACTTGCGAAACTGAACATTCGCACAAGTATCCAAGAGCTTTTCTATCAAGCAGTTACAACATCAAACAAAAAGAATTAGCTGCTGATTGAAATTTTAATCAGCCCCGAAAACAAAATATTCAAATTTTGAATAAGCCTACGCTTGCTGAAAAAAGCTGAAATTGACAGCTCCGTAGTGCTTGTGCTGAAAAAATTGAGGCATCCCGGCAAAATTGTTATTTGCTGAATGTTCCATAATAAAGACACCGCCAGGATTCAACAAGTCAGCATCAAAAATCATCTGCGGAATTTGTGGCAACTGCGGCAAATCGTAAGGAGGGTCAGCAAAAATGAGGTCAAATTTTCCGGCACAATGTGGAATAAATTTCAGCACATCAGCGCGTTGGACTTTAACACCACTAAATTCCAATTCCGCAACTGTCCGCTTTATAAAACTAAAATGATTGTAATTCAGTTCGACACAAGTTACATCAGCACAGCCTCGCGATGCAAATTCGTAAGTTATACCGCCTGTTCCTCCAAACAAATCAAGTACTTTAATCGTCTGAATATC
>CALBPW010000504.1 GCA_937899145.1 uncultured Bacteroidota bacterium | reverse complement strand
CACTCTCGAACTAACAATAAATGAACGTATCATTCTATTTATCAGAGATTTAGTTAAAAATATTAAGACACAATTAAACGATTACAAGGATACTTTACTTATTAATTTGGTCATTGAAAATCAATTGGTTAAAAATTCAACAAAGTTGGAATGATTTGATTTACAACGTGTTACAACACTTACGAAAGTTTAGTTCTTGACATTTACAAGCGTTTTTCTAAGAATTTTACTCCTTATAATTAATATTATAGCACCCAAAAACAATACGAAATTTATGTATTTTTCCAATTTTGTTGCAAAAAAATAAAATTTAACTTTCTGTAAACCTTAAAAAACCGATATTTGTAAAAAAAAGAAACAAAATGTCCCCAAAAAACAAAAACTATGATAATTGAAAAGATAGATAGTTATTTGAAAACGTTGCCAACCGACGAAGCTGCTAACGTTAAAAAAATCGCCACTATTGTTGAAGA
Organism: uncultured Bacteroidota bacterium; assembly: GCA_937899145.1. GTDB lineage: Bacteria > Bacteroidota > Bacteroidia > Bacteroidales > SZUA-534 > RUG13583. Next base: position 8,242 of record CALBPW010000504.1, on the reverse strand, counting down.
ACATGGGGCAATAGAAACCAAGGTAGCATGTGAGATGCTTCGCATAGCCGCCGACGAAGTTAATGCCGACTTTATAACAATTTCTGCAATTATTGTTTATGCGTTTTTGCCACAACAAACAGCAACAATGCTCGTTGAACAAAAAGTTTTTTCAGAAGAAATAGAAAGTGTTATTTCGGGGATGATGAAAATACCTGATTTTAACCTCGAAAAAATTAAAACTCAAACAGAAAACCATATAAAACTCCTCGTAACTCTCAGCGGAGACGTAAGAGCAATTATAATAATGCTAATAGAACACCTCGAAAAAATTAGAAGGCTAAAAGAACTTACAACCGAAGATGCCCTTAAAACTGCAACCGAGGTGCAATACATCTTTAGCCCTGTTGCTCACCGAATCGGTTTGTACAAAATAAAAACCGAAATGGAGGAGATATGCCTAAAATATTTCAACTACGATACTTACAGACATATAGCAGACAAACTTCAAATAAAAAAAGCTGAACGCGACAAATATATTGCAGAATTTATTAGCCCGCTTAGAAAAAAATTTGAGCAACACCATCTCAAAGTTAGCATCAAAGGACGACCAAAATCAATCGCCTCCATCTACAACAAGATGAAAAACCAAAACATTGGTGTTGATGGTATATACGATTTATTTGCAATAAGAGTAATAATAGATTCTGCACCAGACCCACAAAAAGAAAAAGCCGATTGTTGGAACGCTTATTCGCTTATAACCGAAAAATACAAGCCAAACCCTTACCGACTTAGAGATTGGATAAGCGTGCCAAAATCAAGCGGTTACGAATCGCTACACACCACAGTAATAGGTCCTGGCGGTCGTTGGGTTGAAGTGCAAATACGCACCGTGCGAATGGACGAAATAGCAGAAAAAGGACTCGCTGCTCATTGGAAATACAAAAACGGTACAGATGGTCAAGAAGGTGGAAATATTTTCTCAAAAATTCGCGAAGCAATCGAAAACCCCGACATTGCCAAAAACATTAGTGAAGAGAAAAAAGCTCTTTACTCCGACGAAATTTACATCTTTACACCCAACGGCGACCTTATAAAAATGCATTCTGGCGATACCGTTCTCGATTTTGCATTCTCAATACACAGCGATTTAGGTAGCAAATGTATTGGTGCAAAGGTAAACAACAAATTTGTATCAATAACACACGTATTGCAAAATGGAGATACAATAAAAGTTTTAACATCAGGCAACCAAAAACCTGCACACGAATGGGTTAACATTGCCAACAACCAACGCGTAAAAAACCGAATCCGACGAATTATCCAAAGCCAAGAAAACCGGTTAGCAGATGTCGGAAAAGATATTGTACGCCAAAAATTACAACAATTTAATCTTCAACTAAACGATACAAACGTCAGCAAATTAATAAAATTTTTCCACAAAGAAAACACTGTGGAATTATACCAAGCGGTTGGCGATGGCAAAATAGATCCGCAAAAAATACGAAGTGCAATAGTTCAAATAGGTGAAGAAGAAAACCGATTACAGGACGAAAAACGTACACCAATTCAACACACCACAGTCCCTATTGGCAACTTCGACAAATCTGACGTTTTGATTATTGATAACCTCAACACGTTGGACTTTACATACGCAAAATGCTGTCAACCTCTGCCAGGCGACAAAATATTTGCTTTTGTAACAGCAACCAAAGGTACAAAGATACATCGGTTCGACTGCCCTAACGCAAAATCAATACTAACAAAGTATCCATACCGAGTGGTACAAGCTGTTTGGAAAAAAGACATTGAGGCTCAGGTATATAACTCTGTGCTAAGGCTGTCAGGAAACTACGACCCAGGATTAGGTTTGCAAATAAACAACATGGTTATAAACGAGTTTAAAATGCATATCAGATCGTTTAGCATTTCAGAACTTCCTGGTGGAAAATTTCGTGCCGAATTATCTGTTAACATCGCAGGTGCAAACCCATTAAAAAGCCTTGTCGAAAGATTTAAACGTATGAAAAACATTGATAAAGTGGAAGTGGTATCATAAATGGAGCAACAATATAGAATTTGGCTCTCTTTTTGCAAACATAACAAATAATTTAGCGGCGTGATAAAAAACATAAAACCACGCCGCTTTTAATATCCCATAACAAAAAAACTAATGAGATTTTTGCAACTAATAGCAATATTATTAATTACAATAACCAATTGTCAGGCTCAAAACTTTGAAAACCAAAGTTTTGAACACAAACATATTTTTCACAAACCATGGATTGGCAACAATCAATTTTTAACCAACTATATCATCAACAACGGCATCGACACAATCAACCGTCCATTGTATGCCATTCCAATAAAATTATGGGTATATAAATCAAGCGATAGTAGCCAAACCACCAACGACAAATATATAAAACAACTTATACAAAACCTCAACACTCTACACCGTCTCAACAACACACATATAACTTTTTATGTAAGCGAAATCAAATATTTTACAAACAAAAAGTACGCACAATTTAGATATTACACCGACTTTCCAATAAAAACTACATTACATCACAACAAAAAATTACTCAACATTTCAATAGTAGAATCGTTGACAAAATCAGGAAAAAAAAACAGGAACTACCATTTTACTGGTTCGTACAACACTCTCTCTAACAGTGTAATAACCATTGCTCAATGCCACCCATCGGGAATATGCCACGAAACTGGACACTATCTTGGTTTAAAACATCCTCACAAATCATACAACAGAGGCAAACGACATCAAGAATCAGTTAGCCGCACTCAAATGCGAAAAGGAATTTTTATACGTGGATATAATTGCGAAATCAATGGCGATGGACTTTCCGACACATACGCACAACCAAATTTAAACAAATGTGTTGACAACAATTGCCACTATATTGGCACACAAACAGATCGCTGGGGCAACCAATACAAGCCTCAAACCGACAACATAATGAGCTATCCTCCCAACAAAAATTGCCGAACAACATTTACTCCAATGCAAAAGGCTGTGATGCTATACACACTTGAAAACAAAAAAAAATCTGCAAATTGGCGCATCAAAACCGACAGCATAAAACGCCCTCAACACCCCGACAGATACGAACCCGATTTCTCGCCCGAAATTGCAACTCTTCTACAACCTGAATATTCTCAACTTCATACTCTACATCAACGAGTTAACAAAAAAGGTAAACTCATATCAGACGATTATGATTGGATAAAAATTGATTATAAAAATTATACTATCCAACCAAAAATAACAATAACAATAATAAACAGCACAACAGACAACATAAACATAGAAACATACGATGTAAACAAAAAAAAAATAAACAAATACACCACCAATTCTCAATTAGAAATAGAACTTGAAAACTGCCAAGCAAAAATTCAATTTTTAAAAGTAACACCAGAAAAAAACAATCAAACAAAACATTTAGAATACAAAATTAATTTTTTTAACTAATTTATTTTTTTTTAACACTTTCGGTGTTATTTTTGCTAATATTAAAAATAAAACTCAATAAAACACTTTAATATAAATTTCAAAAATGAGTGCATTAGGAAACAAATTAAACAAAATGACCTTATCAAATAGGATATTGTTTGGCATAAGTCTCACTATCATACCATTGATAGCAGTAATAATTTTCGTTGGCATAAAAATATCAATAGTTAACGAATACGCCGAAAAACTCACCGACAAATATGTTGACGTAATGCAAACCGCTGATGCAATGGTAATAGACGTAAATGCCGCCAACAAGGCACTTACACAATACACAAAAGATCAAAACGAACAAGCCAAAGCCGATATTAAATCCAACCTACAAATAGCAAATCAAAAAATAAAAACCTTAGGCGAATACATCGAAAACGAAGAGATGGAACAAAATATCAAAGATAATTACAACATTTGCAAAGACAACCTTCAAAAACTTGAACAAATCGCCCAAGCGTGCATATCCGCCAATGGACAAAGCGACATTTCTGCTGCAGCAATATATCGCGAAACAATAAGTATAACAGCCGCAACCCTTCAAACCAATGCTGCAACAGTAATAAAATCCACTTCAGCAAAATTAGAAGAAGATGTAAATTCGTCGCAACGTGGAATGTTTATCGGCACCATTTTAGCATTATTAATGCTAATAGTAGCCATGAAAGACTTCAACAAACGAACCATAAAACCTCTAAAACAAAGCATCGACAATGCTACAGAACTATCAAGAGGTAATATTTTTGTAAACGTAACACACACCAACGATGCCGACGAAGTTGCACAATTAAACAACGCAATGGCAGACCTCGCCGAAAACCTTAAAGAAATAACTCGCTCAATAAAAAATAGTGCCAACGAAATTGCCAATACAAGCAACGAAATGAATCGTGCAAGCCAACAGATGAGTTCTTCTGCCAACGAGCAAGCATCATCAGCAGAAGAAGTAAGCAGTTCAATAGAAGAAATGGCATCGTCTATACAGCAAAACTCCGACAACGCTCGCGAAACCGACAACATAACAACAAAAACCTCAGAAACAATCCAAAATTGTAGCAATGCAGCGAAAAAATCGGTAAAAGCAATGAACGAAATTGCCGAAAAAATATCTATAATCGATGAAATTGCTTTCCAAACCAACATTCTTGCATTAAACGCAGCCGTTGAAGCCGCTCGTGCTGGTGAACATGGCAAAGGTTTTGCCGTTGTGGCTGCCGAAGTTAGAAACATCCGGCACGGCTGCGCCGCGCCACCTTCCCCTCAAGGGGAAGGCTAAAAGGCGCCTGGGAGGTCCGGCCACTTGTCAGGCTCGGCCTCGCTTCGCTCGCTTGAGGATGACGCGTGGGGGCGCGTGTTCGCTCAGGATGACACGAAGGGGCGCGTGTTCGCTTAGATGATGCCGAGGGGAATCAGCACCGCCAGCAGCACAGCCACCAGCGCCCACTCGCCGATGAGGAAGCGGTTGCGGCGCTTTGGCTCCCAGTCGGGCACGTAGTTGGACGCCAGGAAGAACGGCACGTAGGTGGTGATGAACACGGGAAGCACGCCCCACCACCGATACACCCAGATGAACGAATGGTTCGACGTGGCGGCCAGGAAACTCTCGAACAGCGCGAACAAAAGCGCCATCTCCAGCGCGCCCACCAGCTTGCAGCTGATGCCGCGCCGGGTGCCGCCCTTCGTGAAATAGCGCTTCGAGGTGTCCTGCGGCAGCATCTTCCACGAAATGATGCCCGCCAGCGCAAACATCATGGACAACTCCCAGCACACGCCGATGAGCAGGATGAAGGTGGTGGACTGGTTGCTCACCGTCCACAGCGGATACCCCGCGAAGTGCCCGATGACGCCGTTGGCGATCTCGTAGAGCCAGTGCACGCCGTACAGCGCGAGCCCCGCCCAGACGGCCTTCCAGTTCTTGTTGTGGATCTCCGTCCAGTAGACGTAGAACACCACGGCCAGGATGAAGATGAAGGTCCAGTTGAAGTTGTCGGTACTGCGGACCACGACGGCGTCGACGAGGTCCTTGGCGGCCTGCGAGCCGTCTCCCCAGAATTGGAACATGGTGCCTCCTTCGTGTGGGTGGTGCGGTGAGTGCGGGCGCTTACGTAACGGTGGGCCCGCGTGGCGGCGCATTCGCGCCGAGATCCTTCGACTCGCGGGCATGCGCCCGCTCGCTCAGGATGACACGCGGAGGCACGCCGGGGTGCGGGTTACGATGCTCTTTTGGCCCTTCCGCGGGGTCAATCCGGAATTGATTTTCCCGCAACTCGCATATTTTGCGAAAGTTACGCAAAAGCCTTGTGTTTCTGGGAAAAAATGCTATTCTTTCACCACGTGGTACTCGCGCAAACGCAACGAAAGGAAACCCGATGGCAGAGCTGCAATTCTTTGAAATCGGCAATTACCGCTCTTTCTACAAGCCGCAAACCATATATTTCGGTGAAAACTCTGCGCGCTCCATCACCGCGCTGTACGGCCCGAATGCTAGTGGCAAGTCAAATGTGGTCAAAGCCTTGTCAACGATGATTTCGTGCATCGTGAATTCGGCCAATGCGGGCTGGCGCCTGCCGTACGACCCGTTCCTTCTTCGTGTCGGTGCCGATGCGGAGCCCACCGTATTCAAAATCGCCTTCAAGGTTGAGGGAACGATCTTCACGTACTCATTTTCCTACGATAGGACCCGCATCCTCTCCGAAAGCCTGTTGGAGCAGGCGGGCAAAAGCAGGAAATCACGCGTGATCTTCGCGCGCGATGCCAACGATGGATACAACTCCTCAGCGGTCAAATACGGGTTCGGCAAAAAGCTCCAGGCGAAGACGCGTCCGGAAACGCTCATCATCACCAAGGCTCGCGAGGACAACAATGACTACGCAAACCGGGTTTTTGAACTTCTCTCGTCGATACTCATTGTGAGCGATGCTTCACGAAGCGGTGAAGGGCCCGTCTATGTCGAGATGCTCAAGCGGGATGCGGGGCTGAGGAAAAAACTGGTCGAGCTGTTGCAAAAGTGCGACATCGCAATCAGGGATATTCGCCTTGAGACAAAACCTCTCAGTTCGGATATCATCGACATGCTTCCGGTCGTCTTGTCTGACGAGATGAAGGAGGTACTCGTTCGCCAAGGCGCAACGGAATTCAAGACGATGCACGCGCTTCGGGACGAAGAACTGACCACCGTGGGTACAAGAGAACTGGACTTCTGGTTCCATGAGTCCATGGGGACGCGGAATTTCTTCGAAGTGGCTGTCCCCATCATCTCCGCCATAGACAATGGGCAAACCATCTTCATTGATGAATTCAGCTCCTATATCCATCCGGAGCTTGCAAGCGCGATCATCGGCATGTTCAGGAAGGATGCGTCATCCGGCGGCGCGGCAAAGCTGGTGTTCATCACTCACAACACCTCGATGATGTCATCCGACCTGCAACGGGATGAAATCATCCTGGTGGAGAAAACCCTCGGAGAAGAATCGCGCTTGATACCATTGATTGAGGCAGGAGCGCGCAAAAGCGAAGCCTTCGAGAAGCGCTACCTGTCCGGTTACTATGGCGCGGTTCCCCGCATCAAGGAGTAGGTTGTCGATGTATCGCGTCACGCTCATCTGCTGCGAGGGAAAAACCGAGGAACTGTACTTCAAGATTCTGCGCGATCGCATTTTCAGGGTCCCCGGGTTCATCAAGATCAGCATTCAAGGTGAGAAGGGCCAGCACCGAACGCTCATCGACAATGCCGTTGCCGCCCGAGCCGCACTTGCCGCGGCTGAAGCGGTAGATCCTGAGGAAATAGGCAGCTGGGCCGTATGCGATGACGATGGCATGGCCATACCGTTCAGCAAGCTTGAACGATATGCTGAGGAGGCGGGCGTGAAGCTGGCCTTTTCGCGGCCTCAGTTTGAGAGCTTTCTTCTGCAGCATTTCGAGCCGTCGGGCGAAACGGATCAAGCGGAGCTTTACCGGCTGCTTGCCTTGCACAAGCAATCATTGGGATACGAAGGGGCATACGAAAAGGGCAATCTTGAGTGGCTGGAAAGGACTTTGGTCGACAAGCCGAAGCTTGTGAATACCGCCATTGTCAATGCTGACCAACGCGCAAGGCAGGCGTCATCGCCGTTCTTCACCGTTCAGGGTCTTGTGAAGTACCTGAAGCGCTTGAGCAGGGAGTGAGCAGCCGCGTATTGCGGCCTGATTGACGCACGATTGGCACTCGGAGCGCAGTACGCAGGATTGCTTGACTCCGCGGACGGAACTGCTGCTCAGATGCTCGGGGCAGTGCGCGAAGGCGGGGAGGATGAGAACGCGTGGCGGCGCGTGGTGACGCGTGCCGGCGCATGAGAACGCGTGGCGGCGCGTGGTGACGCGTGCCGGTGTGAGCGCCGGGCTTGATTAGCCACCTAAAGTCAACCTAAAATCGCCAATTCCGAGCCGACGGTGGCGATTCCCATCGGAATCGCGTGGCGCTCAGAGCGCAATACTTGCTGTGGCATTGACGTTTTGGCGAAAGTGTCCGTTGACTTCACGTCAACAGGTTCCTACCATGTGCGCCAACAGGTTGACGACACGTCAATGGAGCGGTGGTATCCGACGAAGGAGGATACGATGGCTGGTTCTGCAGGCGCCGGGCAGTGCTCTTTCGCTACCGCCAAATCCTCAGGAATCCCCGCAGCCGCCTCCGCAGCCGGTTCTACCTCTATCCCCACCTCCACCTCCACCTCCACCTCCACCACTTCCGTC